>DQYP01000098.1 GCA_011043375.1 Thermotogaceae bacterium
TCAGAGTTTTGAGCAAGAGGTTGGAGGAGTTAAAGTATCTGATCTCAATATCCCGCAATTCGAATTAGAAATAGCTAAACAATTGCATACCGATGAAACAAAAGAATCGGTAGAATCTATATCTCAAAAGATCCGTAATCTTCTAATCACTCCTAACCATGTCGGTTTTATAAGACCGATGCTCAAAGTGGTGAAAAATGAGTTAGAGAAGTATAAATCTACAGTCCAAGAAAATCATCAGAGACTTTCTGATGCACATGGTCGATTACAAGATGTATTACAGATATACAAAGGGTGGAACTTGTATGAAGATGCAATTCGAGAGATAGACAAATTCAAAAGAACTGGAAGATATAATTATTTCTTGAATGATGCATGCATAACATTTCCCGGAATCGTGAACGCCGCTGATGAATTAGATCGATTCAAAGCGATTGTTGCTCACGATCTGAATCTTTTTGAACAATATGTCACATTTCTGGAAAGGTATAGCGAACAGGATTCTTTGACCAAACTACAGGAAGTCAGTGATGAAATTCGAGATTTTCTTACTCGAAAAAACATAATAATGTCTGAAACTAAAAGTGGAGATTATATCTTAGAATATTTGCGTTTAATTACGGCAATGCAAGAAAACGAGTATATCATACATCAGATCGATCTGTTAAAAGAAAGTTCTGCGCCATTTAGCGAAGATCAGTTGATTAAATATTTAGAAAAAATTGGGTATAAGTCTAATCCCACTCACAAGGTAAATAATTTATTCGAAGAGGGTTTTCTTGTCAGACGTAGAGTAGTGAATGAATTCTATTCAAATGGTGAACTCAAAACAAGTGATCAAGTTGAATACTCAATTAAACATGGAAATGGTGAAAGCGATGGATGAAAACTGCATATTCTTTGCAGAGTACTCCGAAGATTTTGCCAACGCGTGTCTCATGACCCCAATAGGACATCCTAACATTGAGTATGGTTGGTGCACGTCAAAAGTTGTTATCGATGATCGTGAATTTGAGTTGGAACTGGTAGGAGAAGTTCCAGACAATATAATAAACAAAATCTATTTCTTCGACACGGTGGTTGGTTTTCGTGATGATAATGGCAATATTGTGTCACATATCGTTTTTCACCCACTTACGATCTGGAGAGAACCATACAGGCAGATATTGAATCATCTTAAACAAGGAAAACCCGATATAACAATCTTGATCGAACGAATAAGGACAGATGATAACCTGTTGAATGAATTAATATTACCTTATGCATTTGAATCACCTTACGATAAAATTCTTGAGGAGAGGTTCAACACAAGCGAAGATGAATTAAAAGAACTAAAAAATTATATAATAGAGAATAAAGAAATTGTTTTGAAAGAGTACCCACATCTCAGAGTAGTGGTTAACGCGTTTTTGAGTGGGTGATCATGCAAGCATATGAAACTGAAATCGATGGATATATCTCTGAATTAAACAAAAAGAGATTCAAAGAACTCCATGAAATAAAAACCACTTTCCAAAAAATGGATAAAGATGCGGAGACTCTATCAAGCCATCTGCTTGTGGATGTACCTAAACCTTCTACGGACGATTTGAACAGAAATGTAATTGCTGTCGATGGAAGCAATTATCAAGAAAAATATGAATCCGTGTCTGCTACTATCGCTACTGCATACGTCTATATGACACATGGCTCGATGGAGCGGTATTTGCCACAGATTTCTATCGTACCGCCATATTATGCAACACTGGTCAATTCAATAAATATGAAACGACTAGAATATGAGATAGCGAGAGATGTGTTGAATCGACTTGAAAAAATGGAACAATCTCCAAGCATCGTGTTATTGGATGGGACGATAACATTTCCAGATGAAGCGTTATCCGAATACTCGGACTTAGCACCATGGATAAAACAAGCTTATGATCAATATACAAAAATTGCAAATGATTTTTATGAATACATTCTTGACAAGAATGTACTTGTGGCGTCGGTGGTAAAGGACAGTTTAGCAAACAAGTATTTTATCTCATTGTACACATCGTTGAAAGAGAAGAAGTTCTCAAATCTGGAAATTCCCAATGAGGAACTGTCCGATCTGAATCTGATCATAAACAAATGGGGTAAGAACGGGGAGTATGCTTCGGTATCTGAATTCGGCATGATAAAACGCATTTTTTCTGATTTAACGTTCAAACGTACCAAATATATAGAAGTTACGCAAGCATTGCGTGCAGAGATTCCTATAAGCCAGTTAAAGGGTAGTGTTATAGGTTTTTACATCAAAACAATTGATTCACAAAAACCATTCTTCGTAGAAGTTCCAGCCAAGTTTAAAGACGAAATAGACACGATATCACAGGTAATCAGTTCTTTCAGTTATTACTCGTTGCGACCTGGGTATCCTATGCCACTATATATCGCACATAAAAAAGCCGAACTGAAGAAAAAAAATGCCCGAAACATCATAGCTCTCTTCAAAAATCTAACACGAAAAGACTTTCCAGAATATTACTATTACTTATGGGAAGATAGATTTCACGAATCATTATGAGGTGTAATTATGGATAACTTCGCTGGCACAGTGTACGAAACGCTATCAACAACCAGAGTCAGGTTCTCGACAAAACCGGGTGGTTTTGTGAGTTCTGGCGAACTCGTTGAGATAGGTGGTGGGGATAGGAAACAGTTGGGCAGAATCACTTCGATCGAACGGAGAAATTATTTGATCGATCAGGACGGTGCGGTCCAGTTATCGAGTTTATACGACGGCGATCCAAGTATAGACACAAAGACCATGGGCATCCGAGGGGATTTTAGAGACCACATCGTTGGGGAGATTGAGATCATTGGTAGAAGGGGGGGTAATATTTTCAAACGCCCACGAGCACCATTTAATATTGGGGAGAAAATATTCAAGGCAAATAGAGAGTTTTTGGAGGAGCAGCTTCGCCCGGATGCTCAGAGCATTGCGATAGGAACATTCCGAGATAACCACGAAGTAAAAGTGCACCTTAACTTAAATGAGCTGATATCAAAACATTTTTGTGTTTTGGCGATGACTGGTGGGGGAAA
>DQYP01000157.1 GCA_011043375.1 Thermotogaceae bacterium
ACCTGACTTTTTTAAGTACAAGACCGAATATTTGGAACAACTCAACCAACCTGCCAACAGGAAAGCCTCTACAGGATTGGCACTGTTTTTTGGTATGGAAAGGGTGATTGTATCGAGATCAAAAACTTCTGAATTTTTCTTGAATAAAGGAGGTACATTTGTAAATTCAAAATCGTCTAAGTACTGAGTAAACCATTGAGGAGCTATCATGAAAACAAATTCATTGGATCTTTCAATCATTTTGTCAAAACTTAAAAACTCTAAGATTCCTTGATTGTAGAGATTTTGAAGATGCTCAAACAACCCATTTAAAGATTCAACATCGAAATTGAAATAATAACTCCTATTTTGCGAATATGACAAAATTTTTTCGCCATTTCCCCACGAAAAACCTATCAAGAATGAAGGATCATTCGAAATAGCAAGCAATTTTTTGTCAAAAGAAACTTTCGAAAACTTTTCTAAAATCTTTTCAAAATCATCCCAATTTTCTGGAATATTTAAATTGCTCTTTTTCAAAAATTTTTCGTCGTAGAATAAAACAGCTGGTCCAAGAATATAAGGCAGTCCGTAAACCTGTAACCTTGGTTCTGTAGGTATCTTGGCACAGGAGTAACAATCCGGCCCTCCTATTATAGGGACTACTTCAATGCGCCCTGATGCATTCCAAAGCCACTTTTCGAACTTTTCTTTATAGTAAAGATCAGCACCCATTTTTGATAAGCTCATGAGTTGTTTTTGATTTGCATAATAATTCAATAGAGGAAGCTCTACAAATACAAGATCCGGACATTTATCCGGGTCTTGTATTGATTCATTCAACTTGGAATAATAATTGCTAGTGTTTTCTTGTATCCACTCAATTTCAATATTTCTATATCTTTTCTTAAATGTTTTCAAAACACTTTCAGGTTCTGGAAACCAAGATAAAACTTTCAGAGTAATGTCCTTATTATTCTTGTACAGTGGCAAGAAATCCCTTGAAAAACTTATAAAACTTTGGAACAAGATAACAAAGCAAAGGCCTAAGATAATGATGTTTTTTTTATTCTTCTTCATATTTCTTACCCTCGTATTTAAAACACATTACCTCTCTACCATCTTTCGTTTTCACAACCCTGGGACGTGATTTTTTACAAATATCTTGGGCATATGGGCATCTAAGAGCAAACTTGCACCCAGCTGATTCATATTCTTTTACCTCTATCCCGGACAATTTTATATCTTTCTCCCATTTCTTATCAACTCTCGGAACAGAAGACATCAAAAGTTCGGTATATGGATGAAGTGGTTTAGTTAAAACTAAATCCGAGGGACCATATTCTATGATATTTCCTCTGAACATTATTGCTATAAAATCACTCACATAGTATGCGGTTGAAAGATCGTGAGTTATATACAAACAACTGACACTGTATTTATCTCTGAGAGTTTTGAAAAGGTTCATAATGTTCATTCGTATTGAAGCATCGACCATGCTTACAGGCTCGTCAGCTATCAAAAATTTTGGGCGTGGCATTAAAGCTCTTGCGACAGAAACCCTTTGAAGTTCGCCACCGGAGAATTGCTTAGGGTATCTCCCAATTACTTTTTCAAAGCTTAATCCAACTGCCTCAAGGACTTCTGAGATCATTTTATTTGCTTCCTCTTTACTTTTGGCACCACAGATACTGTAAGCAGTGTCGTAAAGATAACTACTCACTCTCCTTAAATTGTTGAAAGCAGCAAATGGATTCTGGAAAATCGGTTGCACAGTCTTTCTGTATTCCAACAATTCGTCGGCTTTCTTTAGCTGGGTTATATCTCTATTGTTCAATAGAATTTGACCTTCTGATGGTTCTATGAGTCTCAAGATCATCTTAGCAAGAGTCGTTTTTCCGCTGCCAGATTCTCCAACAATACTAACTATAACAGGGTTCTCGGAGCTAATGGTCAGATTCACTTTATCGACCGCTCTCAACTCCGTACCAAATATTAAACCACCTATTTTAAAGATTTTGGATACATTATTTAGTTCGAGTAATCTTCCACTATTCTGCATCTTCTTTCACCCTTTTTCCATTTTTTTGAAATAAATGGCAAGCAACAAAATGATCTTTTGAGATCTCTATCATTTCAGGAACTTCCTTCTCACAAATCTTCATTTTGGATGGGCACCGGGGATTAAAACGACAGCCCTGTGGTGGATTTAAGAGATTAGGTGGACTTCCCTTTATACCTTCTCTTTGTTCTTTATCACCTATTCTTGGAAGTGAATTGATCAATAACTTGGTATATGGATGGTAAGGGTTGTTAAATACCTCATCTGTTGGACCAATCTCAGCTATTTTCCCAGCATACATGATGACTATTTTATGGGCGATCTGATAATGAACTCCCATGTCATGGGAAACTATTATCAAAGAGTTTTTCAATTCCTTCTGAATATCTCTTAGCATTTGGAGAATACCTCTCTGAACAACAACGTCCAATGCTGTGGTTGGCTCGTCAGCAAGCACTATGCGTGGTTTTAAAAATGTTGCCATAGCTATTATTACTCTTTGTTGCATTCCACCACTCAGTTGATGAGGAAATGAATCGAGCACATCTGGAGGAAGTCCAAGACCTTTTAAATACTCTCTAACCTCTTCCATAACCTCTTCTTCTCGAAGTTTGGACTCTCTCTTTATGCTCTCTAAAAATTGCTTTTTTATCCTCGTCACAGGATTGAGTACATGCAAAGATGCTTGAGGGACATAGGATATATATTTCCATCTAACTTTTCTCAGTTCATCTTTTTTAGTATTCAACATATTCAATTTATCACCATTAACCAGCAAATTTATTTCACCTGAAATTGCTTTCATAGGATATTTTATGAATCCATATATGGCTTTGATTAAAGTGGATTTTCCGCATCCTGATTCGCCAGCAAGTCCTATTGTCTCATTTTCATTTATGCTGAAGCTCACATCATCAAGTGCTTTAACATAACCGGCAAGGGTTGCGTAATAGGCTTTTGCTTTATTTATTTCTAATATCTTTTTCGCCATTTTAAGACC
>DQYP01000015.1 GCA_011043375.1 Thermotogaceae bacterium
GGCACTCATAACTGGTTTCTTCGTGGTAAATGACTCTTTCACACATTATAATCTTCAAAAAATGGATAAGCATTTTGGAAACATAGACATCGTGATCTCGAAATCAAGCATGCCGTTCATTGCACAAAATTTCAGTAAAGACCATGTTCTTCGCATAACTGAAGTTGAAGAAGGTATCAACAAAGTAATAGGAGTTGTACAAATAGACGCGATATTTGAAAATCCTTTGGATCCCTCAAAAGCGACTTCAGCCAAAATCTTGGGAATTGACCCTGCAGAATTTGAGGATTTCACTGATAGTAAACTGAATATAGGAAAGAACCAAGTGGTTCTTGGGGAGCATCTGGCAAAATTACTGAATCTCAATATTGGTGACAAAGTGATTGTAAGAAATCCCTTGAAGAATATCACCCTGGAAGTAGTTGGGATCGGGGAGAAAGGTCTTCTAAACTACAGAGGTGTTTCAGGAAATTCAAACGGTGTTGGGATTGTAACAAAAGATATCGCAAGGGATTTGAACATGATTCCCGAAGGAAATGTTACAGACATATTTGTATCACTCAAAAAAAATACCACTAAAAATACTCAAGAAATTGTTGAAGAGCTTAAGAAGAAACTGAGAGGATTCAACGTTTATGATGTGAAAACAATGTTATTGAAAAATCCATCGAACAAGTATCTTGGGTACTTTGTATTGCTTTTTGGTGGTTTTTCAATAGCATCTGCATGCTTTTTAACCTCGAATTTTTTCACCATGCTTTTCAATGAACGAAAAAAAGATTTAGCGATCATGAAAACCTTTGGATTTCAGCGCAGATACCTTTTCTCAATTTTATTCGCTGAGGGATTAATATACGTTATCGTATCCTCATTGAGCGGGGCTACATTGGGTTTACTGATATCCAGATTTTTGCTTGGTGGTTTTAGGAACATAAAAATGCCTTTATCTGACATCCTTTCTTTCTCATTCAATGGTCTTGATTTTTATGTCAAACCTATGAGTATTTTGTACTCCATAGTGATTGGAATGATCTTACCCCTGAGCATCCTGTTTTTCTATTCAAAAAAATTCAGCAGAGAGACGGTATTACAAATGATGAGGCAAAATCCAGATATTGAGGATGAATACTCTAAAAATCATTTCATTCCAATCTTTTCGCTGATAGTAGGTATCATTCTCTTGCTTTTAGGAAAAGGTTTCACGAACTTTATAGGAGTGAATATAATACTTTTAGGATTCCCTTTCTTTTTCAAAAAGCGCTTTCTATACATGTTATTTCCAATAGTATCTATTGTGTTCACCTACTTTTCTCCTTTTCTTTATAGAAATCAAACTATATCGGAAATCATCGTCAACCTCACGCGCGGTGGATTTTATATGATTTCAAGCATAATGCTTGTGGTGTATTCTTCTTATTTCATAAGAAAGCTATTCGAATTTTTCTTATCGAAATCATCCAACGGTGTTTTGAATATTAGAAACGGTTTTGCTTACATTTCTGCAAATCCAAGAAAGACAAGTTTCAATATGATGATATTCGGTATAATGATATTTGGCATGGTAGTTACAATGACAGTCCCACACAACATAATGAATTTCATCTCAAAGAAGATCGATGATGGATTTCTTGGGTATGATTTCGCCGTGATCGTAAATCCAATAAAAAATGCTTTGAATTTTAGAGAGATAAATATAAATGAATCCAAGTTGAATGAATCTTTCGAAAAATTCGACAGGATAATTTTGGTGCCTATAAAGGTTAAAATAGAAAATAAAAAACCGAGAAGTTCCATGGCAGCATTTATAGATATTGAAAAAGATGAGATTCCTCCTATAGCTTTGTACGAATCTACCATTGGTTCCGTTAAAGAAACGTGGGAGAGATTCAGATTGAAAAGCCATGATATCTTCTTTGCTGTTTCTGGAGTGATACCAGTTGAAGATCAGACATCACATCTAAACGATTACATAGAAGTGTATGTTCCCAAAAATATCTTTCAAATTCAAAATCCAAATTTGAAGCTTCCAAGATTCAAAGTTCTCGCAACTTACAAGATTCAGGACAACTTCATACCCGTTGAATTTTTATTTCCCATGAAAGCGCTACCCACAAATTACAAAGGAGGATTTGTTGTTTACCTTGGGAAAACAAAAAATCACAGTCATGCACTCATAAACAATTTGAAACTTGAAATAACAAAAGATATGAATTTTCCAATATATCTAACCGAAGAATTTGGAAGAATGTATGAAAATCTGAACTTTTTCGTGAATCTCGGTGTCAGTTTACTGTATTTTGGATTAATAACAGGTTTCAGTGGCTTAGTTATAACCATAATAAGATCAATAAACCTTAGAAAACGAAACATTGCAACATTGAAAGCGATTGGTATAAAACCTTCAAAGATTTCCTTAGGCTTTATAATAGAATCATCATTTGTGGTGATCTGTGGGATTTTAATTGGAGCAATTTCGGGATTAGTGGAAAGTTTTGATTTGACAAAAGGTATATTGAAACTCTTTGGACAAAGCAATTTTATAATTCCTGTTGCCAAATTAATTATCCTGCTTGGAACTATTTATTTGTTAGCGTTTTTTGCAAGCCTTATACCATCCAGTTTAGCGGCAAAAATGCCCCCAGCAGAAAACCTAAAAATATTTGACTGAGTCGTGAAAAAAAGAAAAGTGGGGATTGAAATGAAAGAAAAAAATTTAGAAGTACTTGTAAAAACAATAGAACTTTCAAAAGTATACGGAAGTGGTGAAAAACAAGTCCATGCATTGAGGAATGTAAATATAGAGGTATTTAAAGGGGAAGTTCTTGCGGTGGTTGGAACCTCAGGATGCGGGAAAACGACTTTACTCAACTGTCTTTCAGGTATCGACAATCCAACGAGCGGTGACGTGTATATAAATGGATTCAACATAAGTAAAATGAGCGAAACAAAAAAAACAGAATTCAGAGGAAAATATATGGGCTTTATCTTTCAATTTTACAACCTAATTCCTGTTTTAAATGCTGTCGAGAATGTTGA
>DQYP01000263.1 GCA_011043375.1 Thermotogaceae bacterium
GACAATTCAGGAGATGTTGTGGCTTCTTTCATATTCCCACCGGCACAGTTTATCAATACATCCACTCTTTTATATTTTTCTTCTATTTTCTTTGCCACTTCTTTTAGATTCTCTATGTCCATAACATTAGTATAATATCCTTCTGCTTCTATTGATTCTTCAGCCAATTTCTTTGCTGCATCTTCAGCATTCTTTATATCACACACGATTATCTTTGCCCCTACCTTTCCAAGACCATGTGCCATAGCAAATCCAAGTACCCCAGCGCCACCAGTTATAACAGTTACTTTGCCAGTTAAATCAAATATTTTCAAACCTTCAGGCATTACTCACACCTCCAGCAATTTGAGATGTTTACCAATATGTTTTTCTATGGACTCGTAATACTCTTTTTCATGTTCAAAAAGCACACGATAAATCTTATTTTTGAATAGATAATTTCCATTTTCATCTCTTGCATTCAAAATCGAACCATAAGTTATATGTATCAATTGTCTTGAGTCGTTGTTCTCAAAAAGTTTTGGAAGTTCTTCATCTTTTAATTCATCAACATTAGGTATCTTAGAAAGATCCGTTGTTACATGGTAGGAAGCCTTGTCTTTATCAAAGGTTTCCAATGCAAACTTGTGAATCTGACGATATAAACCTGATTCGTACATTGCAACGATTTTTATAGCTTCAAGATAACTCGTTCCCGCGGTTTTAACGTGAAAAATTCCTCTGGTACTTTCAGCGAAATATGGATAAACGGAGAATTTATCACTACCTGAATGAAGCGAAAGTTTGTAACCTCCAAAGTACCTTGCAATCTCTGCATGCATGTTTATCTCTTCTTTGAACTTCTCGATATTTCCAATGTAGTCTATTCCCTTTTGCCAATCACCTATGAACCTAAGCGCAAGATTATGAAAATTCACTTCCCTCTTTTTCAACTCCTCTGCAACGAATATGTGAAACAGAGGACTGGTAGGTGTTTCGGTTTCATCTACGGAAACTTCGAAATCAAATTCATCTTTTATTTCCTTTATTATTTTGTACATTTTTTCAACATGATTTATCGCATCAAAATAAACAACTGCAGCATCTCTAAGAGTTTTTTCGTCAAATTTCAATGTTTTTCCATTTATCATGTATTCTTTATTTAAATATTCACTGAGATCTTGTTTTTTCAATATGCTTTGATATATCTCATTCTTTTCACTCTCTGAAAGTTTCGAAAGTTCTTTAACGTAATCTGACGGATCAATAGTAAACATAGTAAAACCTTCTTCAATAGCCTCTAAAAGGTCTTCTTTTTTCTTTATATGATCTGCATCAGCCCCGAAGGGTCCATCGTATCCAAACTCAAAAACACCCCACATCGCATCATCGAGAACATTTCTCCAATTTCTACCCGTTCTCTCGTTTTCTCGAACAGACTGCTGAGCAAGGAATGGGAACAATTTTGAACCCTTAAAAGCGCGTAAATGTCCTGCTGTTGTCACACCAAGTCTGTCTCCTGTACCAAATGAGGCTTTGTTCAAACATGGAACTGGATTGAGATTAGCGAAAATTTTCCGTAATGCTTTTGCATTATCGTGAGTCAGTCTACAAAATCCAAAATGGGTATCGCCAATTTTATCCTTCTTTTCAATATCAAAGCCCTTAAGGCTATTTTCTTCTCTTGATACTAAGATAAGTTTTTTGTTCTCTTCCCCTTTTACCAAGAAAAAAGCCGTTTCATCTCTCACTTTAAAGGAGTTTTCGTATATCGAATACCCTCTACCAAAATGTTCATCAAATGTCCTAAAAATTTTCTCTTTCTTCAAACTTATCATCCCCTTTTGATCTCTCTGACCAAAGGTTCCATATACTTCTGCCATTTGAGTTTTGGATCATCGTTTGGTAGAAGTATTCTTTCATCGCCTCCAAGTATCCAGAGATAATAAACTTGATGTCCAGGTGCTGCAGCAACCGGATGATAACCTTTTTTGATCAACACGGTATCCCCATCTTCCACTATATATACTTCATTGAAACTCTCATCGTATATTCTTTGAATTCCAAAGCCTGTCGGAGGATTCACCTTAAAGTAATAAACTTCTTCCATATCTATCTCATTCGGATAATCGTTTACATCGTGTTTATGCGGAGGCCAACTCGACCAATTTCCCGGAGGATTTACAGTTTCGCCTATTACGAAGTGCTCCGATGGGATGGATGAATCAATGATATCTTTCACATCTCTTCTCCAATTCCACTCACCAACAGATTTAACTTTAACCATATCGGGTGTTATAAAAAATACTTTTCCTTCCTTTGTTGATGGAGCCTTGGCTACAGCAATTTCAGAATCAGCCAGTGCTCTTACCTTTACTTTGATACCTTTTGGGAGATACAAAGCCCATGCATTCGTATTGAATAAATCTTTTCTTATACCTGTTTTATAATTTTTCCCATTCACTTCAAACATAACTTGGCCTGTTAGAAGTATGAAAGCAGTCTCTTTGCTTTCCTCGGCAACCTCAAATTCTTTCCCTTTTGATAATTTCAAAACTCCAAATTCTATGAATCTCATTTCTCCCTGTGGAACTATTTCATTGTAACCTTCCTTTAATTCTCTTGCATCTATTTTCATCTTTAAATCCCTCCTTCATTCTAATTCCATCCATTCAACATGGAAAATTCCCTCTTTGTCGATCCTTTCAAATGTATGTGCACCAAAGAAATCCCTTTGAGCTTGTATTAAATTTGCAGGTAAATTTTTTTCTATCATGCTAAATAGAAAGTCAATTGAAGAATTTAAAACAGGTGTTGGAACGAAGAATCTTCGTGCTATTTCTGTGACCCCTATTACTGCATCCACTTTCTCTTTCAAGAAGGATACAGCATCTTCGCTTTTTAGAAGATAAATGTTGGATGGATCTTTTTTCAAAATGTCCCTCAAAAAATCAAGCATCTTTGCTCTTATAATGCAACCATTTTTCCAGATTCTCAGAACTTCCAAAAGATTTATACCATAGTTATATGTCTTAGATGCTTGAGATATAAGC
>DQYP01000027.1 GCA_011043375.1 Thermotogaceae bacterium
CCACCGAATCCAGATATCACAATCTTATGATCCACTCAAATCACCCCTTTCGTTTTATCAACGAAAACTCCGAGTGGGAATTCTTTCACCATGTTATCTTTCAACCATTTGATAGCTTCCATTGGTGTCATTCCCCAATTTGTGGGGCAAGTTGATAAAACTTCGATTAGTGAGAACCCTAACCCATTGATTTGAGTCTCGAATGCCTTTTTTATAGACTTTTTGGCTTTGATAACCTCTTGAGGGGAACTCACCGTTAATCTTTCAAGATACGCCACACCTTTCATATTTTTCAACATTTCACACACATGTATTGGATAGCCATCGTTCTTTGAATTTCTACCATACGGTGTAGTCGTAGTTTTCATGCCTATCAGGCTGGTTGGAGCCATTTGACCACCCGTCATGCCATATATTGCATTGTTGATAAATATGGTAGTTATATTTTCACCACGATTTGCTGCATGAATTATTTCGGCTGTTCCTATCGCTGCGAGATCACCGTCACCTTGATAAGTGAACACAATCCTGTCAGGCAAAGCTCTTTTCATTCCAGTAGCAACCGCGGGGGCTCTTCCATGGGGAGCAACTGTCCCATCAAGATCGAAAAATTCATAAGCAAAGACAGAACAACCAACAGGTGCCACTACTATTGTTTTCTCTCTTATACCGAGTTCATCTATCACCTCGGCAATCAATCTATGTACTATTCCATGATGACACCCTGGACAATAGGTAAATTCCTTCTTTGAAAGTGTTTGTGGTTTTTTCAAAAACACAGTTTTATTCATACTTTCACCATCCTTATTAGTTGCTCGAATCTTTCAAGTATTTCATTGGGGGTTGGAATAACACCGGCGGTTCTTCCATAAAAGAACACGTCTGTTTTTCCATTTACGGCTAATTTAACATCTTCCACCATTTGACCCACGCTCATCTCAACTGTGAGAATGAATCTAACATTTTCGCTCAACTTGGATAACTCTTCATAGGGGTAGGGCCACAGAGTAATAGGACGAAACAATCCAACTTTTATTCCTTTACTCCTTGCTTCTCTTATAACGGTTTTTGTTATTCGTGCCATGGTACCATGAGCAACGAGAAGGTATTCCGCATCCTCGATCATGTAATTTTCAGATCTTCTCTCTCCCTCCATGATTTTTTGATACTTTTTTTGGCACTCTTTGTTCATTTCCTCAAGCTTGTATGGATCGATGTTGAAAGACGTGACTTTGTTTGGCTCTCTTCCCTTACATCCCGTCAAAGCCCATTCGTGTTTTGGAAGTGTACTTAAATCTCTCAATTCTGGAAATTCGACCGGTTCCATCATCTGACCTATCATACCATCAGCAAGTATTAGAACTGGATTCCGGTATTCATCTGCCAGATCGAAAGCAAGATAGGTTAGGTCAACAGCTTCTTGGAGAGTGGAGGGAGCGAGAACTATCAATTTATAATCACCGTGTCCTCCACCTTTTGTTGCTTGAAAATAGTCACTCTGTGCCGGCTGAATATCTCCAAGGCCTGGTCCACCTCTAACTACATTTACAAATACACAGGGTAATTGAGCGGCGGCTATATAAGATATTCCTTCTTGCATCAGACTGAAACCCGGCGAAGAAGTTGAAGTCATAACTCTTTTACCGGTTGAAGCAGCTCCATATACCATGTTGACAGCAGCAACTTCACTCTCAGCCTGTAGAAAAATACCTCCAACTTGAGGTAGCCTTCGTGACATGTACTCTGCCAACTCACTTTGAGGAGTTATGGGATATCCAAAATAATTTCTACAACCAGCTCTTATAGCGGCTTCTGCTATTGCTTCTGTCCCTTTAACCATCAATTTTTCACTCATTTTCGATCACTCCTTGAAATCTATAGACTGTTATCGCTGTCTCTGGACACATTTGGTAGCAGAACCCACAAGCTATGCATTCTCCTTGGGGATCATGGAATTCCGCGGGATGATATCCCTTCGAATTGAACTTCTCAGAAAACCTTATTAAATTTTTGGGGCAGAAGCTTATACATAGTCCACAACCTTTACATCTGTCCTCATCGATTTCTATATAACCTTTCACAGCCATGATCACACCTCCTGATCGTTTGGAAAGAAACGTTTTATTGTGAATAATTTATTTTTGAAATCTTCAAAAGTACCCACATCCAGAAAATCAGGAACAACAGAAAAGGCAATCGGAACTCCGGATTCATGACTCACCTTTTCCAGTAATCTTTCACCTTCTTTTATTAAATCCAAGGTCGTTTCCCTTCCTATGTTCGTGTTGTTTACTAAATAATCTATCCTTATTCTTGCCGTTGAAGCGAGCCTTTCAATTAAATCCAGAATGCTTTTGATGTCTCTGTAAAAAGGCCTTCTCGTGTTCAAAACCATGAAGCTCGTGTATTCGAATTCGTCCAGGTAATTTTTTAACGCTCCAAGAACCGCAGCACCATCATTTTCTCCACCAATATCCATGATAAGTTCATAATTTTTGTTTGCTATGTACCCCACAACATTTGGCGGAACAATTGGTAGATCCGCATACATCAATTCTCTTACAGGAGCTATGACCTCTATCCCATTTTCCAACAGATAATCCATGTGATCACGAACTCTGAAATACGGACTTATTATGTCTAAATCAGCTATGGAAACTTCTTCTTTGAATTCTCTCCTCCAAAGAGCGAAGTTGATTGCAAGCTCAGTTTTACCACTTCCAAATGGTCCCAAAAATATGAAAATTCTGCTGTTCTTCAAATCCGAGGGTGTAAAATTCAAACCAATCACCTCAGTCGTAGTTTTTAGGCTTCTCAGTACCCTTTAAAACCCGCAAAGCTGCAAGAGCAAGAGCTTTTTCTTCATCTCCTCCGGGATAAACCAGCACTTTGGCTATATATTCAATATATTCCTTCAACCACTTGACCATGTATTTTTTGTCGTAAGCCAAGCCTCCGGTGAGGACTATTGCATCCACATCTTTTTTGAGTACTGTCGCCATCTTTCCAACCCATTTTGCTATTTGGTAC
>DQYP01000029.1 GCA_011043375.1 Thermotogaceae bacterium
AGTGGACTGAGAAAGCTGATGATTGGGATATGAAAGCAAAAGAACTGAGGAAGAGAATCATAAATAGTTCGATAGTTCTTGTAAAACGTGGTAGATTCAATAAAATAAAAGTAGTTTCTTCAGAAGAGGATTTGAAAGGTATCGATATGGACACTGGAATTATATTAATTGATGATCCTTATTTAGTGAATCCAAAAAAAGTAGCTGGATTGGTGGTGATTTTTTCGAATGATGATGTTGTTATTAACGAGGCTACAGAGATTTTAAAAGGTTCAAGAGTGTCCACTGGCAAAATAACTTGGGTTTTTTAATAATGGAGGTGTAAGGTATTTCTAAAAAGTTCGGTAAATATTTGAGAATATCCATATTAACGATAGTTTCAAGTGTGATATTAGTTATACTGATAGCCGGACTAAGCGATTTTAAAAATCTCATAAAGTCCGCTTCGAAGATAAATGGTTGGTGGATCCTTTTAGGATGTGTAATAGTGATATTAAAATGGACTGCTGAAAGTATCGTAATGACGGTGATAGGCTTTAGGAGAGGAATGAATTTTTTGAAATCGTTTTTTATAACAATGATAGGACAACTTTTCAATTCCATAACACCGTTTGCCACAGGTGGGCAACCAATGCAAGCCTATTACATGAGTAAAATGGGAATAGAGGTATCGAAGGGGATCGCGGTATTGATAGCAAAGTTCATAGTCTATCAATTGGTTGTTACTGTTTACGGATTTATAATACTTGTTTGGAAGTTCAATGAAGTTGCCAGTTGTGTTAACAAACTTGCATTTTTATCATTTGTGGGATTTGGTTTGAATATATCTATAATATTTTTGCTTCTATTATTTTCCTATAATCCTTCCTTAACGAGGAAAATTGTAGAATGGTTCATAAATATTCTGAGAAAATTCAAAATCAAAGTATCGAATCAGAAAATTATGGAAAAACTCAGTAACTTTCATTCGATTATGGTTGAGTATCTATCAGAATCCAAGATTTTAATAAGTGCCTTTTTGTTCACATTGCTGCAATTACTTTTGAATCTTTCTTTACCATTTTTTGCCGCTAAAAGTTTAAATATAGAAAATCTAACTATTTTCAAAGCTATTGTTTTTCAAAGCATAGTGTGGCTGGTTCTTTCGTTGGTACCTACGCCGGGCACCACTGGTGCAGCAGAGGGATTGTTCTTCATTTTTTTCAAGCCGTTCTTTGGTATCGAGAAAATAGCTATGGCTATAATAATCTGGAGATTATTGGGTTATTACTTGAATATAATCGTTGGTGGTATATTCTTTACAAGTTCGGAAAAAAAGTTTCTGTGATTTAGATAACAGTTTTTTTATTAGTATAAATTTAAGTTTGGACAAATTGATTTAATAATATATAATTAATATAATTATAATGCAATTAACTAAATAATATGGAGGTGTTTAAGATGACAGGTAGGAGAAAAAGTTTAACACCGGCCTTAGAAGATTATCTTAAAGCGATACAAAAGATAACCGAGATTCAACCAGTGGCCAGAGTGAGTATCATTGCTAAGAAAATGGGAGTGAGTTTACCGAGTGTTACTAATGCCATGAAAAGACTGAGGGACTTAGGATATATAGAGTATGAAAAATATGGTTTAATACAATTAACTGAAAAAGGTAAACAAAGAGCTAAAGAATTGGAAAAAATTCATTCAGAAATATTGGATTTCTTTTCGGAGATAATCGGAATACCTGAACACATATCTGAAAAAATATCTTGTCAGATCGAACATTTTATTGATTCGAGAATACAAGAAAGATTTGAAAGATTTGTGAATATAATCAAAAAAGTTCCCGAAGAGGGTTGTGATAAACTGTACAAATTTTTGAGCGAAAATAAATGAGATCAATTAATCGAATTTTAAGTCAGTTGAAAGGGTGAGAACAATGGACACAGTTTTGGTAACTGGTGGTGCTGGATTCATAGGTTCACATCTGGTTGATGAACTTCTCAGGCAAGAGTATGGTGTCATAGTTGTTGATAATTTATCCACTGGGAATGTGGAAAATCTCGATCCGAGTGCTTTGCTATACAGCTGGGATATAAGAGAGTTCAAATCTTTAGAGAAGCTCTTTCAAATCCATAAACCTTCTTATGTATTTCATCTGGCCGCGCAAATAAGTGTTTCGGAATCCACTAAAGATCCAAAGAAAGACGCGGATATAAATATACTCGGTATGCTCAATTTATTGGAGCTGTCAGTGAAATACGGTGTGAAAAAATTTATATTCAGTTCTTCTGGTGGTGTAATGTATGGTGAAGATCCTGAAAGAATACCAACACCTGAGTCTTGCAAAGAAAATCCAATATCGCCCTATGGGATTTCCAAACTTGCTGGTGAAAAATATTTGAATTTTTATTCCATTGAACACGATTTGGAATATGTTGCATTGAGATATTCCAATGTGTATGGTCCAAGACAAAATCCCCATGGCGAAGCAGGTGTGGTCGCGATTTTTACCAAGAGAATGCTTGAGGGAAGAGAGGTTACTATATTTGGTGATGGCGAGAATGTTAGGGATTATATATATGTAAAAGATGTTGTTAATGCCAATATGCTTGCTATGAAGAGAGCAAAAAATGTGTCATTGAATATAGGTACAGGTATAGGTACAACGGTCAACGAACTCTTCAATAAACTTTGCAAGTTTATTCCTGAATACAGTATGAAACCCGTTTACGCCCCACCCAGGCCTGGAGATCTGAGGAGAAGTATATTGGATAATACATTGGCGAAAGAAATGCTCGGCTGGGAACCTTCTTGGAAACTTGAAGATGGTTTACGAGAAACTGTGGAATGGTTCAGAGGGAAAGATTGAGTTATGTTTCAAAAAGGTCTTTGGAGCAGTGATGGAACGTCAGAACCGCTGGCTTCAAAATTGCGCCCAAATACCTTTGAGGAATTCATAGGTCAGGAACATATTTTAGGCAAAAGTGGTGTGTTGAGAAAAGCCATCGAAGAAGATCGGCTTTTCTCATGTATTTTGTAT
>DQYP01000299.1 GCA_011043375.1 Thermotogaceae bacterium
CAAGAGTTGATGACTTGGTTAAAACAATAATCAGATTCATAAAAAGTTGAAGGGAGAAAGTCATGGCTTTGAGGTATGGGGATGACGTTATATTAATGCTCGAAGATGGTTCCACTTACCTAATAAAATTGAAGGAAGATTCTCAGCTTGGAACACATCGAGGAAACATCAGGCATTCGGATTTGATTGGAAAGAATTATGGAGATGTTGTTGATGTTGACAAAACACGTGTATATACTCTTAAGCCGACAATGGTAGATTATATATTCAAGATGAAGAGAAAAACACAAATAGTTTATCCAAAGGATAGTGGATTCGTCTTGTTGATGTTGGATATAAAAGAAGGTGATAGAGTAATAGATGCTGGTGTTGGTAGCGGCGCGATGTGTGGATTATTAGCAAGATATGTTGGGGAGTCTGGAAAAGTTTTTGCTTATGAAAGAAGAGAAGAATTCATGGAAATCGCTAAAAAAAATATCGAGAGATGGGGATTAATGGATAGAGTTGAATTTAAACTTAAAGATATAGGCGAAGGTTTCGATGAAGAAAATATCGATGCGTTCTTTTTGGATGTCCCCGATCCAGCACCTTATATAGAGAGTGTTTGGAAAGTTTTGAAGGGTTCTGGAAGGCTTGCAGTACTTTGTCCCACTACTAACCAAGTTCAAAGTGTAGTTGAGAGAATGAATGAAGTTGGTTTCATTAGGATAGAAGTCTGGGAGAATCTGTTTAGACAATACAAACCCAACCCAAAAAGATTGAGGCCGTTCGATAAGATGGTCGCTCATACTGCTTATTTAGTATTTGGAATGAAGATCAATCAAGAAGGAAAAGGGAGTTGATGACAATGAAAAGATTTTTTAAAATCTTTGTAGTTTTACTGGTGGCTTTCAGTGTGGTATTGGGTGCTTGGTCCAGCAGTGCAAAATTAAAAATGGAGGATCTTTATAAAAAGTTTCAACCATTCTTTGAAACGTTATTTTACATAAACAACGAATTCTATGAAAATGAGAAAGTTGATTACAACAAGCTCCTTGATGAATCGATAAGAGGTTTATTGGCAGGTTTAGATGATCCCTTCAGTAATTATTTCAATCCTCAGGAAAAGATTGAAACACAAATAGATACAAAATCCAAATATGGTGGTTTGGGTATAGAAGTTACATACGACGCGAAATATAAGGTTCTTAGAGTTGTTACGCCAATGGATGATACACCTGCACAAAAAGCTGGTCTTAAACCTGGTGATCTCATAATCACCATAGATGGTTCACCTGTGAACAAAATGAGTTACATGGAAGCTGTGAATTATTTGAGGGGTGAACCTGGAACCAAGGTGAAAATTGAAATTCTACGTGAAGATGAACAAAAAACCTTCGAAGTGGTCATAGAAAGAGCGTTGATAAAAATAAAAACCGTTAAATACGATGTAATAGACACTCCGATTGGGAAAATTGGATATTTGAAGCTGGTAAGATTCAGCGAACCATCATCACGAGAAATGGATAACGCTTTGAACAGACTTTTAAATCAGAATGTTGTTGGTCTTGTTTTTGATCTGCGAAACAATCCAGGTGGACTCCTGAGTGCAGCAATAGAAGTTGCTAGTAAGTTCATAGACGAAGGAGCAATCGTAAAAGTTACCGGTACGGGCGGTTTTTCAAAAACATACAATTCGATGGGCAACAGTTATCCCAATTTACCTATGGTTGTATTAGTAAACAAAGGAAGTGCTTCTGCGAGTGAGATAGTTACTGGCGCGCTCAAAGATCATAAAATAGCCACAGTGGTTGGTGAAACTACATTTGGTAAAGCGGCTGTTCAAACAGTGTTGCCACTTTCAAATGGAGGTGAAATATGGTTAACAACTGCGCACTATTTCACTCCATCGGGGCTCGATATTCACAGAAAGGGTATAAAACCGGATGTTGTTGTGAAAGCTGTCAAGACGAATACCACCAAAACATCCACGGAAACAACGCCACCAGCGACGGACATTGAAGGAAAGTATTTAACAACAAACAAGGCTGTTATAGATCTTGAAAATGATATACAATTGAAAAAAGCACTTGAAATTCTCATAAATAAGATAACTAAAGGTTTGATACAAGCAGGTTGATACTTAAAATGTTTGAGAGTGTATTCGAAGTACTGTTTAATCCTATTAAATTTTTCAAAAAAAAATGTACCAAACCAAGTTTGGGAGATTCCTTATTTAGTCTAGGATTGAGCACGACAACTATGGTTGCTGGTTCTATGCCAGTTTTTAGATATATTCTTTTACCTCTAAATAAATTCGAGGTTTCGTTGTTTGTTACTGTGATGTTTCTTATTTATGTATTTCTAAGTGTAGGTTTGTATTTGGTAGCTTTGAAGCTTCCTGATAAAAGTGGATTTGCGAGAAAATTGTTGTTTACATTCGTTCCTTTTATGTTTTTACCGATTCCATTGGTTTTTCTGAGTTTACCTGGTATGATGTTTAAATTGGTGGGAATTATGCTACTGATAGTTGTCTTTGTTTGGACCTTTTTCTTGGAGAGATTGACACTTTTTTTAAATGATCCACCAAGAAAGGAGAAATGGAAGCATCTTTTAATGAAAGTTTTTAAAGATGGAGTGATAATTACATTGTTGATAATATCTATCGCAAACAATTAAAATATATCTTAAGAGAATTTCAATCACTATTTGATAGTGTTAACTAGTAGTGATGATGATATTCAATGAGGCAAAAGTAGCAGATAAATATTATTGAAGTCTTTGAAAAGTCTAAGAAGTAGTAGCAATTGAGAATAAAAGATCCCTCACGTTCGTTCGGGATGACAAAGGGAAAGAATTCAGGATGACATTTTTTGTTTTTGTCATTCCAATGATACTTTTCTTGTTTTTGTCGTTCCGATAGCATTTTTCTTGTTTTTGTCATTCCGAGGAACGATAGTGACGAGGAATCTTATTCTAACAAGCAATAAGTTTCTTGTACTCCTAGTTAACAGAATCAAGTATTG
>DQYP01000246.1 GCA_011043375.1 Thermotogaceae bacterium
CGCCAAAATTTCTTCACACTACCCACCTCCTGATTTTAAATTTAAGGTAAAGGAACTTCTATAGAATCTTTGGAACTTTTTGTATCCAAAATTATTTCTTTTAAATCGCCTTTTATATACTTTATTTTGAATTTCCAATACCTAATTTTTGATTTATAGCCATTATTCACCGTGGATACTTTTATACTATCCTTAAAAACTGTTATTTTTTTCAGGGCAAAATTTCCTTTTTCGAAGTTGTTAGTGAGACCATCATCTTCATAGTAATTGAACTCAAAACCCTTGTTCAAAAATATTTCGAAAGTTAAGAACTCAATATCTTTTTCAAACAAATAATTCATAGGATCCATTTTGATCACTGCACTATCTTCTCTTTGAAAATATGGTATGATCTCAAGAGGTGCTTCAACTGTTTTCCATCCCTTGTCAATGATTTTATTATTATTTAGATCCAACCAAGTAAATTTTGGGAAATAAACCGTTCTTTCTCTAATTCCCATTTTTGTAGCCGGTGCAACCATTATTGAAGGTCCAAACATGAATTGGTCATCTATATTCCATGTTTTGCTATCTTCCTGAAATTCAAAAGCCATTGGTCTTATAAAAGGTTCATTATTCTGAATTCCAAGCATATAATTTGAATATATATAAGGCACAAGTGAATATCTATTCTCTATGATTCTCTTGATGATTTTCTCATATTTTTTCCCAAAGATCCAGGGCTCTTGGTTCATTGTTCCCTTATTGGAATGATTTCTGAAAAGTGGCATGAAAGAACCAAGTTGATAGAATCTTACAAGGAGTTCAGGAGTTACATCTTCACTGAAGCCACCAACATCAAAGCCACTGTAAAAGATTCCACATAATGCTAAATTGCAAATTCTCGAGATCTCTTGAGTTATATGACTCCACCAACTGTGATTATCACCTGTCCAAACTCCTGTATATTTCTGACTTCCAATATAGGCAGATCTACTCAATAAAAGGAAACGACGGTTTGGAAAATTTTCCATTAACCCTTCGAAACACGCCTTGGACATAAAGTATCCATATGCGTTCCTAATCTTGTAATGTGGTATCTTTCGTTTCAAATCTGTTGTATGAAAGAGTTCTTTTGAAATAAACTCCGTTTTTTTAAATGCATCAGAATAATCACTTAAGAGTTTGGGGATCAGGATACCATCATCTAAAGTTAAGTTTTTCACTGTGGCTTTCACGAGTTTCAAAAATCTATCGTTTGCAAATATTGAAGGTTCGTTCATATCGTTCCAAAAACCATCTATTCCATCTTCAACAAGCTTTCTGTACTTACTACCCCACCATTTTCTAACGTCTTCTCTCAAAAAATCCGGAAAGTTAACCTTTCCCGGCCATACGGCACCTTCAAAATCTTCACCGTTCTTGCCTTTCACAAAGAATCCCTTTTCTTTTCCTTCTTCGTAAATTTCATATCCATTTTCAACTTTTACACCTGGATCTATTATCGCACTCAATTTAAAGCCCATATCGTGTAACTCTTTCGTCATTTTATGTGGATTTGGAAAGTTTTCTTTGTTCCAGGTGAAAACCTTGTAAGAATCCATGTAGTCTATATCAAGGTAAAGGACATCACATGGTATTTCTCTTTTTCGATATTTTCTGGCGATTTTTAGTAACTCATTTTCAGTTTCATAGCTATATCTACTCTGTTGATACCCAAAGGCCCATATTGGTGGAACAAAATTTTTACCCGTTAATCCTGCAAATTGCTTTACAATTTCCTTAATATTTTCCCCAAATATCAAGTATTGAACAAAGCCTTTGCCACGAACAAAGATTTCGTAATTTCCAGAGGCCTTGCTGTCGAGATCTATCTCCATGTATCCAGGATAATCGGTAAAAACTCCATAGGTAAAACTTTTATTCATAATTATGAAAAATGGCAGGGACTTGTACAATGGATCTTTGGTTTCAGTGTGAAGGACATCATCGGTATTAAAAAAAACGTATTTTCTTTGAATTTTGTTCAGAGGACCTGTTTTGTCGCCGAAGCCATAAATAACAGCACCTTTTGGCATTTTTCTAACAAGTCTTACCTCATTATCTTTAACAACAAACTCAACATCTTCAACCAACTTCTTTTTACCGTTTCTGATTTTCAATCCACCATCTATCTCTATTGTATATTCAGAGATAAAATTTTCGTCCTTTTTTATCTTTTCCAAAGTCAAACCACTAACCTCTGAAGTACCATATACAACCTTAAGAAGCTTTTTAGAAAACCATTCATATTTCATATAACAACCTCTCTCTAAAATCTTCTTTTAATTTATCTATTCTATCAATTAATCATCCAGTGAAATTTTAGCATATAAATTGAGAAAAGCTTAGACATATATTAAGAAGAAATAGCGAATAATTTAGAGAAATATCGAGATTTTAAAGTATAATCTTGGATAACTAAAGGTATTATCATATAATTGCACCTAATCAAAGATTAAAATCTATTTTCCCAGAGGTGATACTTTAACCTCATTGAAATATTAATTATGTTATAATACCTAAAAATAATACACATTGAGGTGTTTTCTGTGAATCAAGGATGGTTTTGTTTCAACAGTTTCTATGTAGTAAGGAATATGATAATGTATGGCTATGCCCCGGTTTTTAGTCCGGGCATTTAGTCATGCTCGGATAAACTGCAAGAAATCGGGGCGTCTCTCATAAGAGAGACGCCTTTTTTAATATTCATCAGGAGGTGTGAAATATGAAGAGTATTGAAGAAATCAATGAGAAAATACGAAAGGGAGAGGCAGTAGTCGTAACTGCTGAAGAAATGATTGACATTGTTAGAGAAAAAGGTGTTAAAAAGGCAGCAAAAGAGGTAGATGTTGTAACAACCGGAACCTTTGGAATCATGTGTTCTTCAGGGATATACTTTAACATTGGACATACAAAACCTAAGATTAAACTCGGTGGCGGAGAGGTATATTTAAACGATGTTCAA
>DQYP01000267.1 GCA_011043375.1 Thermotogaceae bacterium
ACAATTTTAGACACAATCGGCTTACTAAGCCCAATTTGCCTGGAAATCTCAGCCCTTGATATCAAGCCGTGCTTTCTAACTGCATTTAAAACATTTATTTCGGTCCTTGTGAATTTCACCATGGATACGCTCCTTGTTTTTTGGCTGTTAATTAGTTAACTTGCTTAACTTACATATTTTAACATTATAATTATCTTTGAACAAATCCAGTAGCGAGAGAAAGAGTAAGTTATTGAGCATTTGATGGAAATAATCACCGAAAATCGAAATTATTCGATAAAAAAAGACTGGCATTTATGCCAGTCTTTTAGAAGTGCAAAAAGATCAAGTATGCTTTTCCCTTAAAAGACCTTCTTCCTTTCTTGCTCTTTGCAAAGCTTCTACATATGGTTTGTTATATGTTGCACACCCAACATTCATTTGTCTAATAAGAAGTTCTATACAGTTATCGCATGCCGTACACCATTTCACTTCTCTGTCTTTTCCTTCCATTAGTTTCAAAGGTATATATGGATCTGCAAACGATTGCCTTCCAAGAGCTACCATATCAACGTACCCATCTCTTATGTTCTTATTTGCCCAGTATCTAAAAGTTTTCTTTTCTTTTTCAACAGCCAAAAGATTGTTATTTCCATCCCTGAATATGGAGTACGCTGAACCAATAACAACCGTTTCTGGTTTCAAATTTTCTTTTAGAACTTTTGAAAAATAATGATGCAAATAAGCATAATCAGGAATTTTCTTATCCGGCTGTGAAAGCGCTAATGTGATTGATGGACTTCCTGCAGATTGAAGTATGTAACTTGCACCTCTTTCTTCCAGTCCTTTAACAAGGGCAATGGACTCCGTGAGATCCATAACAGCCGTATCCGGGCCAGCAGAACCGCAACCTCCAGGAAACCCTTCCCATACAGAAACTTTTGAGCCTATTATGAAATTTGGATCGTTGACTTCTTTTACTATTCTTTCCGTCAGTTCAAAAGCAAATCTGCTTCTATTTTCCCATGAACCTCCATATTTCCAATTTCTGTCGTTGTAAGGTCTTAACAATTGAGAGCCCAAGTATCCGTGTGAAAGCTTAAGATCTATCCCATCAGCACCCACGTCATGCGCAATTTTAGCTGCAAGCACAAAATCATCCATGATTTTCTCTATATCTTCTTCACTTAGCAACTCTCCACCAAATCCTGGAAGTGGTTTGACACAAACTCTTTTTGAAAATCCCGGATGGCTTAATTCGCCAGAGTGCGTTAACTGAAAAAGGAAAATAGTATCCTTGTTTATACTTTTCATTTCAGCAACAAATTTCTCTAATGCCTTCCTGTTACGAGGCATTATACTAAGCTGGTTTTTTCTGGCACGGCTTTCATAAGAAATGGTTATTGCTTCAAGGTCAACAAGACCAGCTCTTCCTTCAAAGAGCCTTCTATACCTTTCATAAGTCTTCTCAGTAGGATTGCCCTCTTCATCTGCATCATTGCACTCCATTGCATTCATGGCAATCCTATTAGGTGCGATCTTATTTCCGATCTTAATTGGAGTAAATAGTAACTCATTCTCTAGCATTTAAACACCCCCTTGGATAGATGAAATTGTATATGTATGTTGTCCAAGTTGATTATATTTATTTTGATGATATCAATAAAATACTGGTATAATTACGGTATTATACCAATGTGATACTAGCATTAAAAACCTATCAAGCAATTTTGAGATGTATAAAATACTAGTATATAATAATTTCATTAGACGAGAATACCTATACTTTTAAATGCCGGGAGGTTATAAAGAATGCAAGATCTTTTTTTTAGTGATAACAAGAAATTTAACCATCATTGGACCTTTGTACCAAGTATCTATCTATCGCAAGATTCGCTTGAAAGTTCTAATATTCTTAATAGCAAAGAGCTTTTAATTTTTATACTCGAAAGCATTCAAGATGGCGTAAGTATTTTGGATCTTGATATGAATATAAGGTATGTAAATAACTCTATTAAGAACTGGTACAGAAGTTCCAGGGATATTTTGGGGAAAAAATGTTACCAGATATATCATAAAAGGAAGCTTCCATGTGAAAAATGCCCTGTTAAGCGAACCATTGAAACAAAAAAAGCAGAAGTAGAAACTGTACCCTACGACTCTCCAGCAGGCGATAATGG
Organism: Thermotogaceae bacterium; assembly: GCA_011043375.1. Taxonomy (GTDB): domain Bacteria; phylum Thermotogota; class Thermotogae; order B21-G9; family HyVt-16; genus HyVt-16. The sequence continues at coordinate 2,160 of DQYP01000267.1, forward strand.
TTGGCAAGAATTGTTCTCAATACCGATTTTCAACAACCAGAAAAAGCTTATTGCAGTTCTTGAATATGTAAGAGATATATCTTTGCAGAGATATGTAGAAAGTCGCCTTAGTCGCCTTCAAGAAAGAATCGAAGACATTGAGAGGAGAAACGATATTCTCACTCAGATTTTAAAAAGACGCGAAGAAGAAAAGGAAGAACTTGAATCTACTATAACAAATAACATGGAAAAATTTGTTAGACCTTCTTTGGAATATCTAAAAAGATTTACCGATAAAGAACATGTTGAATTTGTTGAATGCCTTATCAAGGAAATAGTCCAACCGATTACCAGAAAAAGAAGTCAAATAACTAACATACTAACTCCTAGGGAGCTGCAAATTGCCGAAATGATAAGAGATGGAAAAACCAGCAAAGAAATGGCTGACATTTTATGTGTATCCAAGAAAACAATAGATTTCCATCGAGCAAATATCAGAAAAAAGCTCAATATTGCAGGTAAAGATACAAACTTAAGAGCTTATTTGCTTTCAAATTATTGACCTCTTCCTCGCATTAAAATACGCGGTTTTATACAGCTTAATTCTATAAATCTCTCCTCTGCTCCTTATTTGTATATGGATTATATTAGCTTCTATTTTGGAGAGGAATATGCCTTTTTGCTGGTTGATAGCCAAAGAGAATTGGTATAAACTTAAGCAGGAAAATTCATTCAAAAGGGTGAGCACATGAAGCATACTAGCAAAAAAATACTTGAACCAATCTTGCTTCTCCTTCTTTTCGCCTTTTTCCTCTTGCTTTTTGGTAGCCGCATGGGATTGGGT
>DQYP01000127.1 GCA_011043375.1 Thermotogaceae bacterium
ATGGTAAAGTTACTAGAATTCTTGGCTTAACCATAGAGTCTATCGGACCCGATGTTTTTTTATCGGAAGTTTGCAAGTTGAGGCTTGATAAAGGTGTACAGAAACTCGCTGAAGTTGTTGGTTTCAACGAAAACAAAGTTATATTGATGCCCTTAGAAGAGGTTTCAGGACTCTCTCAAAGTTGCGAAGTTGTGAGAACCAAAAGGAAATTGGATGTTGGAGTTGGATCTGAAATGGTTGGAAGGGTTTTCGATGCCCTAGGTAGACCCATAGATGGTGAGAACTTCTTTCCGGAAAAGAGATATCCTTTGTTGAATGATTCACCAAATCCTCTGATCAGAGAAAGAATAAAAGAAGCACTGCCAACAGGTATAAGGGCAATAGATGGTTTTTTAACCCTTGGCAAAGGACAAAGAATAGGTATATTTGCAGGTAGTGGTGTTGGAAAGAGTACATTACTTGGAATGATAGCTAAAAACACCTATGCGGATGTGAACGTCATAGCGTTGATAGGTGAAAGAGGACGTGAAGTGAGAGAATTCATCGAAAGGGATCTTGGAGATGAAGGGTTGAAGAGATCTATTGTCGTTGTTTCAACATCCGATCAACCGGCACTTTTGAGAACCAAGGCACTTTACACCGCTACCTCCATCTCCGAATACTTCAGAGACCAGGGATTGAACGTGCTTTTGATGGTTGACTCTTTGACAAGGTGGGCAATGGCTCAAAGAGAAATCGGTCTGTCTGTAGGAGAACCTCCAACGACTCGAGGCTATACCCCCAGTGTTTTTGCCAATCTACCTAAGATCCTTGAAAGGGCAGGGAATTCCGATAAAGGAAGCATAACTGGTATATACACGGTACTCGTCGAAGCAGATGATTTCAATGAACCGATAAGTGATACCGTTAGAGGGATAGTTGATGGGCATATAATACTCTCTCGTAGACTTGCAGAAGCTAATCATTACCCCGCAATAGACGTTTTAGCGAGTATAAGTAGATTGATGACAGAAGTCGCAACTAAAGAGCACTTAGAGGCATCAAGAAAAATTAGAGACATAATGGCAACCTACTATGACGCCAAAGATCTAATAGATGTTGGAGCGTACTCAAAGGGCACGGATCCGAAAATAGACAAGGCTATAGAGTTAATAGATGAGATTAACGCTTTTTTAAGGCAGGAAGTAGATGAAAAATCTACCTTTGAAGATACTATAAACCATCTTATAGAAATCGCTAATAAAATATGAAAATGGAGGCATAATAATGAACTTCAAAAACATGGTCGATGAACTTTTCAAACGAGAATTTGAGCGTGAAACATTTCCAGGTTTTGTATTGTTAATAGGGAACTCACAGAAAATCCTATTTAAAGGGAACTTTGGATTTAAGGCCCTAAAACCGGCTGAGCAAGAGAACAAGACCGATACGATTTACGATTTAGCGAGTTTAACAAAGGTCGTAGCAACAACAAGCGCCGTTATGAAATTACTTGAGTTAGGTAAACTTTGTCTCTATGACCCAGTTGCGTATTATGTGGATGAATTCAAAGAAGACTCAAAAAAAGATATCAGGATCTTCCATTTGTTAACACACTCATCGGGATTACCACCATATTTGAATCTCTGGAGGTACTTAAAAGGAGACGAACTTTTGAAAGAAATATTGAAAGTTCAACCCATCCATCCTCTGGAAAGAAAAATCGTGTATTCGTGTTTGAATTTCATAGTATTGATGAAGGTCGTAGAGAACGTGACCCATCAGAAATTCGATGAATTTTTGAAAGCAAATATTTTCAATCCCTTGGATATGGAAAATACCCATTTCAATCCATGTGGAAACAACCTTGAAAAAATAGCCCCCACTTCCGAAAGAGAAGGAAAAATCCTCAGAGGGAAAGTTGATGATGAGCTCGCATATTATCTTGGAGGTGTCAGCGGAAATGCTGGCTTATTCTCTTGTGCAGATGATCTATACAATCTCTGTCAAATGTACCTCAACTATGGTAAATACAGCTCAAACCAGATCTTTTCAAAATATACCATAAAAACCTTTACTGAAACAATAGTGGAGCTTGAAGGAACCAAAAGGGCACTCGGATGGACTGTGAATCAACCAAGAAGTTTCATGGGAGACCTTTTCACTAATAAAGCCTTTGGTCACACTGGTTTCACTGGTACATCCATAGTTATAGATAACACATTGAATCTGTGTGTGATCATACTTTCGAACAGAACCCATATACATCGCTGGAAGACTATAAACAACATGTGGGATTTCAGACGGCGTGTTCATAACCTTGCTGTTAAGTATTTTGCTCAATGAATCGTCGTACAACCCACTCCGCATTTTTCAAGATTTCATCACTTTTTAATTCCGAATCTGCATTGGTTTTTACGTAAATCTTCAATTTTGGCTCAGTACCTGAAGGTCGTACGATTATTCTCAGTTTGTCTCCATAAATGAATTGAATCACATCCCCGAAGAGTTCGTTTTCCAGTCTCAAATGATCTATAATTTTGGTCAACGATAGATTCTCGATCTTTTCAGGTGGGGATTTTCTAAATTCATTCATTATTTCTTGTATGATTCCCTCAGAACCTTGGGCTTCGAACTCAAAATTCAGAAGCTTTTCTCTGAAATATCCATATCTCTCCGAAAGCTCTCTCAACCTTTCCTTTGGATTCTTTCGGGCTTTTTTCAGCCAGTCGAAAGTCAAACATATCAATACCGATGCCATGATGCCATCCTTATCCCTCACAAAGTCCCCCGCAAGATAACCATAACTCTCCTCGAAGGCAAACAGGAATTTTTTTCCTTTTGAAACCTCTTCTTCGATCTTCTTCCCTATGAACTTAAAACCCGTTAATGTCTCGACAAGCTCTATGTTTTCCTCTTCACACATTGGTTTCACCATATCGGTGGTGACAATCGTCTTCACTATGAAGGAATTACTAAACGTTTC
>DQYP01000022.1 GCA_011043375.1 Thermotogaceae bacterium
ATTCTAAATTATTGGAATACCTCTTTTGCAAAGGTGTTTTGGGAGTTTCTTTATTTAAAGAGTAATTTAGTTAACAGAATCATATAGTATGTGGAGGGTTTAATAATGAAAAAATCTTTGAATGGGAAATGGTTTGTAAGAGATTGTGATGGTGAATACCAATTTGAAGGAAATGTTCCTGGAACGGTACAACAGGATTTAGTTGATCTGGGATTAATACCCCATCCATATAAAGGATTAAATGAAGACATTATCATAAAACTCGAACCAAAAGATTGGATATATGAAAAAACCTTTGAATACGATGAGGAAATTTCTGAGGATGAAGAAGTAGATCTCGTGTTCGATGGTATCGATACGCTGTCTGAGATATATTTGAATGATATACACGTAGGAAGTACAAATAATATGTTCCTTCAATACAGGTTCGATATCAAGGACATTTTGAACAAGGGTGAAAATACGCTCAGAGTTGAGATAAAATCGCCGATAAATATACCAAAAGCTCTTGAGAGAAATTATGGTGTCCTTGGTGGTCCTGAAGAAACGGCGAGAGGTTATATAAGAAAAGCTCAATATTCATATGGTTGGGATTGGGGAGCGAGAATAGCTACCTCAGGAATTTGGAAGTCTGTTTATGTTGAAAAATACAAGAAAGCAAGATTATATGGTAGTACAGCGTATTTAGAAGACTTAAGTGGTAAAGTAAAAGTGGATGGTTTTGTAGCAAGTAACAGAGAATTGAATTCCGATGAACTATTTGTGTGTGTTCTTATTAATGGTGAAGAGGTAACGAAATTACCTGTGAAAAGATTTTACGATGAATACAAATTTTCAGGAACTTTCACTATTGAAAACCCGAAATTTTGGTTCCCAAGAGATTTTGGAACTCCTTATCTTTACGATTTTTCCTTTGTATTAAAAGATAAAAATGATGAAGAATTGTACAGAGAAGACAAGAAGATAGGTTTGAGGATTGTCAAAGTGATTCAAGAAAAAGATTCTGAAGGAAGAACTTTCATATTTGAAATCAATGGTGAAAAGATTTTTGCCAAAGGTGCCAACTGGATACCTTCTGATAACATCTTAACCTGGCTAAAAGAAGAAGATTATGAAAAACTCATAAAGATGGCATATGATGCTAACATGAATATGCTGAGAATTTGGGGTGGTGGAATATACGAAAGAGAAAAATTCTATGAATTGTGTGATGAACTTGGGATAATGGTATGGCAAGATTTCATGTTTGCGTGCCTTGAATATCCCGATCATCTCGATTGGTTCAGAAAACTCGCAAATGAAGAAGTAAAAATGGTGGTTAGAAATTTGAGATATCATCCTTCAATAGTCCTCTGGTGTGGAAACAATGAAAACAACTGGGGCTTCGATGAATGGGGTAATATGGCAAGGAAAGTTGATGGCTATAACCTTGGAAATAGATTGTATCTACTCGATTTTCCAAGAATTTGTGCAGATGAGGATCCCTCGAGAATGTACTGGGTTTCGAGCCCATATGGTGGAGAAACTGCTAACAGCCCCAGCGAAGGAGATAGGCATGTTTGGAACGTGTGGAGCATGTGGCAGGATTATGAAAACTACCTCAGCGATACAGGGAGATTCATAAGCGAATTTGGGTTCCAAGGTGCACCGCACTGGAAAACCATAGAGTTCTTCTCAAAAGAAGATGAAAGAGAAATATTCCACCCAGTTATGGTAAAACACAATAAACAAATTGAAGGCCAAGAGAGGGTTATGAGATTTATAAATGGAAGGTTCGGTGCAATAAGTGAGTTTAAAAAATTTGTTTATCTCTCCCAATTGAATCAAGCAGAGGCCATAAAACTGGGTGTAGAACATTGGCGATCGAGAAAATATTTAACAGCTGGAACATTATATTGGCAATTAAATGACAGTTGGCCAGTTACAAGTTGGTCCTGCATAGATTATTTTAAACGTCCAAAGGCATTGTATTATTATACTAAAAAGTTTTATGCCCCTATTCTACCAATTATGAAATTTGACAAACTCAAAAAAATCCTAATACTCAAAGTTGTGAACGATTTCAAAGAAATATTAACAGCTGAAGCTAACTTTGAACTGTACGATTTTGAAGGGAAAAAATTGTTTGAAAAACTATACACACTTTCTCTTGGTAAGGACACAGTTGTAGAGATCGATAGTTTGGACCTAAGTGATTATGATCTCAGGAATTCCGTTGGATATTTATACGTGACTGTGAAAGGAAATGTATACTCAAATTATATGGTTTTTGATAGATTCAGGAATTTAAAAATAAAAAATCCAGAATTGAAAGTAGAAAAAACTGGAAATGTAGTATCAATAACCTGTATCAGACCAGCGTTTGGTGTGAGAATTGTTTCTGAAAACGATGAAAAACTTGAAGATAATTTCTTTTTCTTGAAACCCGGTGAAATTAGAAAGCTCACATTATTCGACGAGGATTTTAAAGTTGAGAGTTTGTATGATTTTCTCGTAAAAAATTAACTATTCTAATTGATCGTTCTCAGAGCCTGCAAACCAGATCCATTTAGGATCTGGTTTTTTTGTATTTATTATTGAATTCTTTCCGTTCATTTCCAATGAAAATTTATTTATTCAATGATAAAATAATTGATGAACATCGCTGAAATCCGAGGAGGAGAATACTATGAAAAAAGTTCATATGTTCCTCTTGGCTTTGATTCTTGTTATGATCATATTTTTAACTTCATGCGCCAGATTTGGAAACTATAAGATCATGGAAATAGATACTGAAGGAAATGTGGGGAAGATATCTTACATCACTTTAAGATACTTAAATACTTTAAATCAGTCAGCTGGTGACGTTCCTGTAAAAATTGAATTCTTCGATGAATCTCAAAATGAATGGAAGGAAGTTTCCGATATTCTAACCGGTCAGGAAATTTTTAAAACAGATGAACTGGGGAATATACACTTTTCAAT
>DQYP01000093.1 GCA_011043375.1 Thermotogaceae bacterium
ATTGGGGCATGGTTCAGAATTTTCACATCAAATTCGAATCTTGGTTTTATTTGTCGTTCAAGTTCTCTTGCAACCATCATCTCAAATTTAAATCTTTTGTATGGATCCGGTTCCCTGGAAATTGATAAAGCGACATCTATGTCATTGAAATCGTCGTTATGGACATAAGATCCGAAGACGTAAGCTGCACTCACGTAATCGACTTCGGATACGATCTTTCCGATTTTGTTCATGACTTCTTTTTTGTCCGGCATTTTGCTTCTCCTTTATTTTATTCTTTATTGAGCCGGATTTCGTAGGGTTGTGTTTTTACTACTTTCATTAGAAGATCAGCACTCTACCCTCGCCCGATACAAAACCCGTTTCTTTATCATACCATGATTCTAATTCTTCATGCGAGACGTAGCCGATTCCGGTATCGGCATCTACCAAAGATTGCGCTTTAGCCTTTGGGATGGAGATCATATACTCATAGAACTGCTTTTTAATTCCCAAAAATTCGTTTTTCCGTTTAATTGAGTTCTTTATTTCACGAATGTTCTGGTATTTGCGCCAAATTTCACGAGCAGCATCATCAATTTCGATGAAGACATCTGTTTTCGCATATTCATTTTTGATCAGATGGAAATCCTCGTTAAGGGATCCAAATCTTAAATTATTTATGTATTCAAGAAGCTTTTTTGAGTTGTCCTTACTCTGTGTGTCCTTCACGTTCTGGAAATACTTGTTATTCAAATCTAAAAACTGATTCTCCTGTACAATATTTGTCCCTTCAAGAACTTCTTTTGTTTTGTCGATGAGGAAACCAGAGTAGATGTACTTGTGGTACTCTGTTCGATTGTCTTTGAGTGTGAATATCTTGACTGTTCCTTTTTTCCTATCCCTGTAGTTCCTGTTACATCTGCCTGCAACCTGATTTATCGAGTCAAGAGGCGCCAGATCCCTATAAACCACATCTACATCAATGTCCACCCCTGCCTCTATTAACTGGGTGCTGACAATCACCTTTCTACTGTCACTTTCCTTGATGGCACGTATCCTCTCAAGACGTTCTTTTGGAGTTATGCTGGTGGAAAGATAGTAATACCCCGTCTCATCCGATTTTTGAGATATAAGATACTGATATAGTTCTATTGTTGAATTAATGGTATTGAGTACGATAAGAAAATCTTTATCCAGATATTTTTCGATATTTTCTCTAACATACTCCTTAAACTCCCCAATGTACATGGGATCTGGGATGTATTGAAGTTCTATGCGATCAAACTGTTCAAAGTAACTATTCTTATTTTTCACGAGATTAAGTATCTCATTTTTGTGTTCATCAAAGATCAGGGGTTGCGTTGCTGTGACAAAGATGAAATAAGTATTGAAATGCCTGGAAATTGCAGATATAACCTCTTTAATCAATAACCAGTATTCGTGGGGTATAGATTGCACCTCATCTAGAATTATAATAGAGTTTGCGATGTTGTGGAATTTACGTAAAGCTCTATTTTTATTTGAAATTACGGTATGGAATAGTTGTATGAAAGTGGTTACAATTATCTCTGAATTCCAACCTTCGATCAGAAAAAGAGCTTGATCCTCTTCAAATTCATCGTCTTCTGTGGAATAGAAGATATCAGAGAGATGGTGATGTTTCAACAGTACCTCTGTAAGCGGCACCTGTCCGTAAACTGCTTTAAACACATCTTCAAAAACAGCGAAATTTTGATCGATTACGCTTAAGAAAGGCAATGAGTATATGATCTTTGGCTCGAAACCGTGTTGGTTTTTTATTTTATCCCTGAGCTTCAACGCCAAAGAAAGGGAAGTGAGGGTCTTTCCCGTACCTGTGGGAACGTTAAGTGAGTAAATCCGATTCCTCATGTCCAAATTTTCGATATTGCCAATAACATCGTTATAAATTGTATTTCGTATGTTGTTTATCACACCGTCTGATTTATCCCATCCCTTCATCCTCTTGAAGTCATCAACCAGTATGGGAGAAAGTTCAGCCCTATTAGACGGTATAAGTCCCGAAGCTTCGGTTTTATCGGAGTTGATGAGAGTTGAATAGAGAATCTGGAATAATAGGTACAGGAGGGGCGAATCTTCGCTTTCGAGATACTTTGTTAGTTCTCGTCTACTTCTTTTGATATCTCTGACTATGACCTCAATTTGTTCCGAAAAGTCTTTCACATCAACCCATGACAGAAACGTACTGTAAACGTCTTCGATTTGAGATTGTTCAATCGCGTTCACCTGTTCCAGCAGTATTTCCAAAGAATCCTCATCCAAGTCGGATAACTCTATTGCCGGGTTTTTTAGATTCCCATGGTGCCTCTTCACTGCTAAAAAGCCAAAAACCGGCAAATACCAGAAATCGCCACTTTTATCTTTTAGATATTCTCTCAACACAAAATAAGTGAAAACCGCAGAGATGAGTCCATGGTTTGTTCGTGCTTTATTTTTAAGAGAACGTTTACGCCTTTCATCTGTTTCCCTTATATATTCCTGAAAAAATCTCGTTGCCTTACCGAAATCATGGCAAACTCCGAGAATATATGCCGTATCCTCAAGAGTCCTATTGTCGATCTTTGGAAAATCGAGTTTCTTTTTGGATATCGTGTCCTTACACAGTGCACTTACTCCCTCAAGATGCACTTGCAGAGGTTTTTCCGGATGCGAAAGCAATTCAGAGAAAGATGATCCGTTCATCGCCCTCAAGTTCCCAGAATCTTCCGACTTTTGCAGAAATTGTCGCACAATTTCGTTCGAATGACACTGTGGAATATTCTCGTAACGTCCTATCATCTTCCATTTCAATGGGGATCGTCTCAGAGAAGTATTCTCCACCGTCTCTATCAAAATCGATCTCTACATGAGAACTATTTGGGATGGGGATAACAGAATCGATTCTGACAAAATCATTGTTATCATCCACTTTTTCACACTTCATTTCACCCAC
>DQYP01000012.1 GCA_011043375.1 Thermotogaceae bacterium
GCATTTACTCTTACTACCTTCAAAAGGAGGAAACTGTAAATGAAATTGAAGATCTATGTTGTTGGTCATTCACATATTGATGCCGTTCGGTTGTGGGATAGGCGAGAGACTATAGATGTTTGTTGCTATAGAACTTTTAAAAATACTGTAGATTTAATCAAGAAATATCCGAATGTTATATTTGCACAAAGTAGCGCTCAATTCTATGAATGGATGGAAAAATATTATCCAGAAGTTTTTGAAGAGATCAAAAAATTAGTATCGGAAGGTAAATGGGAGATCATCGGTGGAATGTGGGTGGAATCAGACTGCAATATTCCATCTGGGGAGTCATTGGTCAGACAGATTCTCTACGGTAAAAAGTACTTCAAAGAGAAATTCAACTTCGATGTCAAAGTTGCATGGCTACCCGATACTTTTGGATTTGCTTCAACTTTGCCACAGATATTTAAAAAATCTGGCATCGAGTATTTCGTTACTTCCAAACTGAATTGGCAAACTACTTTACCGTTTCCATATTTTCTGTTTCGTTGGAAATCAATCGATGGTTCGGAAATCGTGGGATATGAAACCCCGGGTGGATATAATAATACGGATCCGGAGCATTTGATTAGACAGGCAAAATTTATCTTCATGAGGCATGGAATCAGAACCTCAATCTTTCCATATGGCAAAGGTGATCATGGCGGTGGCTTCACCGAAGAGATGATAGAGAAGCTTTTTGAATATCAAAGTGATGAATTTGAAAAAATAGATTTTGCTAAAGTGCACGATTATTTCGAGGAGGAGATTGAACCGCTAAAGAATAAGTTACCTGAATTCAAGGATGAACTCTACTTAAAAACCCACAGAGGTACATACACGAGTTTTGCAAAGATAAAATTGAACAACAGAAAAGCAGAAATTGCATTAGACACAGCAGAAAGATTCTCAACGGTTGCTAACTCATTGGGAATGGATCTTAAATTTGAAGACTTTGAGGAGATTTGGAAGATTTTGCTATTCAACCAATTTCATGATTCGATAGCTGGTACCTCCATTGAAAAGGTTTATAAAGATTCTGAAAAAGATTTCAATAAGATCTTCGATTTTACAGATAGCATTATTCAGAGGTCTTTGGATTATATCCTGAAAAATGTAGATACCACTGGCACAGGTAAATCATTATTCGTATTCAATCCTTTGTCGTGGCAGAGAAATGACATTGTAAAAATCGAACTCGAAAAAATAGGCTTTTCTAACTTTGCTATAAAAGATAGCGAGGGTAATTTTTTAGATTATCAAATTATCAAAGAAAATGGAAAAAAGTATGTGGAATTTTTGGTAGAAAACGCACCAAGTGTTGGTTACAAAGAATATAAAATAGTGGAATGGGTAAACCAAGAAAGCAAGAAAACTTTGAATGATCTTTGGAATAGCAAAGTCATTGAAAATGAATTTTTCAGAGTAGAAGTGGCTGATACAGGAGTTATCAAGAACATTTATGATAAGAAAAACAAAAGAGAGGTTTTAGGTGAGAAAGGTGGAAATATCGTTCAGATATACGAAGATAAAACTCTAATTGAGGGGCCATGGAATATCTGGCTTGGAAAACTCGATGAATTGCGTAAGCCAGTTAGTATATTGAAAGAAGAAAACAGGTTGAGTTCATCGATAACAGTAAAATACAGATACAAAGATCAAAATGAGAAAGATAGCACATTCATATTGAAAATCAGTCTTTACAAATCAATTCCGTTGATATTCTTCAAAGCAGACATTGATTGGCATGAAAAACACAAGATGATAAAAGTTGGGTTCCATCTAAATGGTCATAGCGATTTTACAGCCTACGAAGTCCCCTATGGTCACATAGTTCGCAGAAATCCCGATTCAAAAGGTGCAAGTCCTGCAGAAAGAGCAAAGTGGGAGGTTTCTGGGCAAAAATGGCTTGATTATACCTTTTCTGATGGCAACTATGGAGTAAGTCTTTTAAATGATAGTAAGTATGGATTCGATGTTCACGAAAATTTTGTGAGAATGTCTCTATTGAGAACCCCAAGTTTTCCTTTATCTTATAACATAAGCTTGGAGAAATTAGAAAATCTCACCGAATCAATTATGGATCTTGGGAAACATACGATCAATTACGCCCTCTACCCTCATGCCGGCAACTGGCGAGAAGCCAAGACTTTTAAGAAAGCGTATGAATTCAACTATCCTCTGATTCCTGTTTTAGCTGAGACACACGAAGGACATCTGCCCAAAGAAATATCTTTCTTAAAATTGTCTGGTAGTGATGGTGTTTTGCTGATGAGCTGGAAAAAATCAGAAGATAAAAAAGGAGAAATATTACGTTTGCTTGAAATAGAAGGTAAAGAGCAAACCCTGGAGATAGAAATTTCCGATAACATAAAGGAAGCTTATGAAGTGAATCTGATGGAAGAAATTTTGAGATCAGAAGATATTGCAATTGATGGGCAGAAACTTAGAACAAATATTAAACCCTATGAAATCAAAACCATAAAGATTGTAAGGGAGAAGATTGAAAATGTCTGAGAAAATTAGAGTCCATTTGATAGCTAATGCTCATATAGACCCAGTGTGGTTGTGGAGATGGCCTGAGGGTGTAAACGAGATAATATCGACTTGTCAATCGGCATATAGTTTAATGAGAGAGTATCCTGAGTTAACTTTTACCAAAGGAGAATCTGCGTGTTACGAATGGATCGAAAAGATATCTCCAGAATTATTTGAAACGATAAAGCAGCAGATTAGAGAAAATAGATGGGAAATAGTTAATGGTTGGATAGTTCAACCAGACTGTAACATACCAAGTGGTGAGTCTTTCATACGTCAGAGTCTCTACGGAAAGAAGTTTTTCAAAGCTAAATTGAAGACGGATACCGAAGTGGGATACTGTGTGGATAGTTTTGGACATAGTGCATCATTCC
>DQYP01000250.1 GCA_011043375.1 Thermotogaceae bacterium
ATTTGAATGTTTCGTGATAAAATCAAAAAACATATCAAATGCGCTTCCAACTTCTTCTTCTTTTAAACCTTCGACAGGTAAATTTTCAAGAAAGGTAGCAAATTCTTTCCAAAAATGATAAATCTCAGTTTTCAATTGTGCGGCTTTTTCTTCAAGGGTCATTTTTGAGAGAAGATCCTCAACTCTCTCTTCAATCGGTAAGTCCTTATCAAGGTATTTATCCATAGTGTTCTTCCCCCCTTTTTTTGGTAAGAAATTATTTATATAAAAAACACTTAACGACTCTACCATCGAGGTTAATATCAGGTGGTTCAGTGGTCTTGCATATATTTTTCACATATGGGCATCTTCCAGCGAACTTACAACCTTTCATCGAATATTCCTCTTTCTCGGTCATTTTCAGATCTACTTTCTTTTTCCATCTTTTTTTGGGATCAGGTTCTGGTATCGATTCTTTTAACATCATCGTGTATGGATGTTTAGGTTCCATCAATACCTTTTCCACATCTCCCATCTCCACTATGTTCCCTCTAAACATTATCGCTATTTTATCGCTCACATAATATGCTGTTGCCAAATCATGTGTTATGTACAACACACTAACTTTGTACTTCTCCTTCAGCTCTTTGAATAGATTCACTATCGACATCCTCAATGATGCATCTACCATTGATACTGGTTCATCTGCTACAAGTAAAGATGGTTTTGTTATAAGTGCTCTTGCCACCGATATCCTCTGCAGTTGCCCCCCTGAAAATTCACTTGGATATTTTTCTTTGACCTCTTCCAACTTCAATCCAACCGCATCCAATGCTTCTTTCAAAAGCTCTTCCACTTTGTCTTTTCTTGCTACACTGAAGTTGGTAGCAGTCTCATAAAGATAATTCCCAACTTTTCTCAATGGATTGAATGTTTCAAATGGATTCTGGAATATTGCTTGGACCTCTTTCATGAATCTCATCTTTTCTTCTCTATCCTTTATGTTTGTTATATCTTTACCTCTATACATTATTTTTCCACTTGTTGCTTCCAAAAAGTTCAATATTATCCTTGACACCGTTGTTTTTCCGCTGCCACTTTCTCCTGCAAGGGTGAATATTTCAGATTCTTCGATTTCAAAATTCACTCTATCCACTGCCACAAGTTTTGTCCTTGAGAAGATACTTCCCATTCTAAATATTTTTGTTAAATCCTTCACCTCGAGCAGTTTCATGTTTCCATCTCCTTCGAGTACAGAAAGCACGCAACTTTGTGTCCTTGTTTTATTTCCACCAATTTTGGTTCTTCTTTCTTACATATTTCCATTGCCTTATCACATCTTGGATGGAATCTACAACCACTCGGTGGGTTATAGAGCGATGGTGGAGATCCAGGTGCGCTTATTTTGTAGCTTTTGTCTCCCATCTTTGGTAATGACCCTATCAAGTATTTTGTATATGGATGTAGTGGATTTTCGAATATTTCTATTGTATTTGCTTCTTCTATTATTTTCCCAGCGTACATTATCCCTATTTTATCTGCTATATTTGCATGCACTCCCATATCGTGCGTGACCAATATTATTGTGTTCTTCTGTTTCTGTTGTATATCCTCTAAAAGTTGTATTACTCCTCTTTGTGCAACCACATCCAATGCCGTTGTTGGTTCATCGGCTATTATTATTTTTGGCTTCATTACAGTCGCCAAGGCTATCGTTACTCTCTGTCTCATCCCTCCCGACAATTGATGTGGGTACGCATCCAACACAGTTGTAGGTAATCCCAATGCATTCAAATGTTCCTCCACTGGTTTCCTTATTTCCTCCTTCTTTACTTTCTTATGCGCCTTTATGAAATCCTCGAAGGATTCGATTATCTTTGTCACTGGATTCAAAACGCTCATTGAACCTTGTGGAATGTATGATACATATTCCCATCTTAATTTCCTCATTTCTTCATTACTTAATTGAAATATATCCACATATTCATCGCCTATTTTGTAATAGAGTTTTCCACCCATCACGTTCAATGGTGGTTCTATCATTGAGAACAATGTCTTTATCAACGTTGTCTTTCCACATCCAGATTCTCCTGCTATACCGTATATTTCATTCTCGCCTATTTCCATATCCACTCCATCCACCGCTTGTATATATCTCTTTTTACCCATGACCTCAAGTATGTAGTATGATTTGAGGTTTTGTGTCTTCAATATGGTCAACTTCTTCACCCCTTTGCCGTTCCTATCCTCTGTATCCTCGTTCGTGGATCGAGATATTCACTTATGCTGACAGATAGTAAATACAAAGCCACAAACAAAAATATCGCTGTTACCACTGGTGTCAGTATCCACCACCAATAGCCTAAAAGCATTGCTTGATAGTTTATCGACCAGTGTAACATCGTCCCAAGCGTGGGTATATTCAGATTTGATAAACCAAGTATCGCAAGCGTTACTTCCATTCCTACTGCCCAAAACATATTGTTTATCGCAGTTGCAAACACCAATGGTATTATGAACGGCACATATTCTTTGTATATCAATTCAAATGTTTTTTGTCCTGATAGTATCGCTGTATATGTGAAACCTCTTTCTCTCAAACTCAAAATTTGTGACCTTATCACTCTCGCATCCCATGCCCATCCAAATAATGCGAGTACGAATCCCAAACTTATTATGTTCAATCTCTCTTTCAGTATCGAACCAAGAAGTATCAATATGGGTAAAAGTGGTAAAATCACAAAACTATCGTTGAGTGACATCAGTACCCTATCGATCTTCCCTCCTTTGAATCCTGCCAATAATCCAACTATTACAGCAATTATTCTCGAAAAAAACGCCGTTATCAATGCCATCAAAAACGAGTTCCTTATTGAAAAAGTTAGTTTCCAGAATATGTCCTGTCCCATCGAGTTCGTTCCCAATATGTGTTCAAA
>DQYP01000034.1 GCA_011043375.1 Thermotogaceae bacterium
AACGAAGAGATTGTAAAGATTTTAAAAGAAAAGATACCAGAAAACAGTTTAGCAAGGCTAGTTTTTGAGAAAGAAGAAGAAAAAACATTAATTGAAAAGCATCTTTACAGATACACAAGAAGAAACACAACAGATTACTTTATCCATAAAGATTTGAAGGGCTTTCTGGAAAAAGAATTAGATTTTTACATTAAGAATGAATTTTTGAATTTAGAGGATTTGAAAGTTTTGGAAGAAAGTGGTTACTTTGACAAGTTAAGGCTTTATTTAATTGGAGTTAGAGCATTCAGAAACATTGCTTTAAAGATAATTGAATTTTTGGCACAGATTGAAAACTTCCAGAAGAAAATCTGGGAGAAGAAAAAGTTTGTTATTGATACACATTATGTAATTACTTTGGATAAGATTAAGGAATATGCTGAAGAGGAATTTTTAGAAAGTATTTTAGACGAGATTTTGAAGAATGAAAAACAATTGGAAGAATGGAAGGAATTGTTTGGGATAGAAATTAAGAGTAAGAACGATTTGATTGAAAAGAACACTTTACAGGGAAAAGAATGGAAGAAGTTGCCAATTGATACAAAATACTTTGATGAAGAGTTTAAGTGGAAGTTATTGGTTGCTTTAACAAAAGAAAATGATATGGATGAGATTTTGGACGGAGTTTTGATTAAATCCGAGAATTGGCATGGATTAAACTTGTTGTTAGGCAAGTTTAAGGAAAAAGCAAAGTGTATTTATACTGATCCGCCTTATAACACTGGAAGTGACGAGTTTTTGTATAAAGATAACTATCAGCACTCATGTTGGCTTACAATGATGGAAAATAGATTGAAATTAGCAAAGGAATTAATGAGACTTGATGGAGTTATTTATGTAAGTATTGATGACAATGAAAGATATCATCTCGAAAAACTCATGTCTAACATATTTGGAGAAAATAATCTAATTGGACCAATAATCGTTCAAGTAAATAAGGGTGGCAGAGACTATCTACCGATTGCAAAACAGCAAGAGTATGTTGTATGTTGTACTCTTAACAGACAAACAGAATTGGTACGAGAACGAGAGATAAGTGAATTTAAATATGAAGACTTAAAAGGAAAGTTTCTACCTAGAGAACTTCGTAATAGAAATCCGAAATTTACAAGAGAAAATAGACCAAATCTTTATTACCCATTTTTTGTAAATCCAAATAATAAAGATAGATATGGCTTCCGCGCAGTATCGCTTCAAAAGACAGATTACCACACCATCAAAGTGTTACCTAAAAACGTAAAGGGTGAGGATAGTTGTTGGCGTTGGGGTAAAGAAAAAGTGTTAAAGTATCTTGATCCGAATAATCCAGAAAATTGTGAAATCGTAGCTCGTCAGAAAAAAGATGGTGGATGGAATATCTACGAAAAGTATAGAGGATCGCCCGAAAAATCTAGATCCCTATGGTTAGACTCAAAATTTAGAACCGAAAATGGCAGTATACAATTACGGAACCTGCTTGGGAAGCATATTTACGATTTTCCCAAACCTGTTGATCTAATAGAAGAACTATGTAGTTATTCTACCACACGATCAGAAATAGTTATCGACTTCTTCGCCGGCTCTGGTACAACAGCTCATGCAGTTATGAAGTTAAACAAAGAAGATGGTGGAAAAAGAAAGTTCATCCTTGTAGAGATGGCAGATTATTTTGATACAGTAATCATTCCACGGATTAAGAAAGTGGCATATTCTTTTAACTGGAAAGAAGGGAGACCTCAGGATACAGATGGAATTGGGTTTTTCTTCAAATATCACACTTTAGAACAATACGAAGATGCTTTGGAAAACATTGAGTTTGAACAGCCACAAAAAACGCTTTACGAATTAACGGATTATTTTGTCAAATACATGCTTGAATGGGAGACAAAGGGAAGTAAAACCTTCCTTAACATTGATGAAATGAAAGACCCTTTTAATTACAAACTGAAAATCATAAAAAATTACCAGCAGAAAATCGTTAATGTGGATTTGGTAGAGACATTCAATTACCTTATTGGCTTAAATGTAAGCAGATACGAAGTATTACAGGAAAACGGAAGGAAATATGTTTTTGTCTTTGGAGATAAAGATGGGAAGAGAATTGCTGTTGTTTGGAGAAGCATAAAGGATATTGATTTTGAGAAAGACAGGGAAGTTATTGAAGTCAAACTAAAGGAGTCTGAACCAGATGAGATTTATATCAATGGAGAAGCATTGGTTAAGAGATTCAGGCATATAGAACCTTTGTTTAAATCATTAATGTTTGAGGAGGTGGAATAACATGGCAGTGAAACTTGAAAAACATCTGGTGTTAAACAAATACTTCCTTAATCTCTTTGGTTTTGATGATTTCAACGAGTTAAGAGAAAAACTAATGGATAAAGAGGAAGGTTATGATAGTTATGGAAGAAGTAATTTTGTTGATGCACTTATTAATTTGAAAAATTCGCAAATTACAGAAGATCAACTCTTACGATATGATGAAGCGATAAGAGAATATGTTGAAAAGTTAAGGCAAAACAGAAAACAGCCAAACTTCAATCTTAAATACTTTCAGTATTTAGCGGTTTTATTTACAGAAATTTTCCTTGACAAATATTACAACGACAAAGATGGGTTCATAGCGGAGTTAAACGAATTCTTGAAAGAATTCAATAATGAAAATAAAACGGAAAATTCTCTATTTACAGAAGAAGACTTGAAAAAACTTGCTTTCTGGATGGCTACTGGAAGTGGAAAAACTCTCATAATGCACATAAACTACTGGCAGATTTTGAAATACTCAAAGAACAACTGGGACAATATCATTTTGATAACTCCAAATGAAGGTTTATCAAAACAGCATTATGAAGAATTAAAATTAAGTGGGATACCCTGTAAGTTATATGA
>DQYP01000314.1 GCA_011043375.1 Thermotogaceae bacterium
GATATATTTTTAATAAAAGATTTTTTCACTGTTGCAGGTGTTCCCGGACTCTTGTTCTTATCCGAACAAATAATCAGTTTCTTAACAAGTAGAAGACGTGATTTACAAGATTATTCTACAATTGACCTTTCCGCTTCCATTCAAATCGCATACATAACTATCTGCTTTGTAATTTCGCTCTATCTATTGCTTTTTTCAAAAAGAAATCAAACAAATCTATTATTCAGGTCGCCACAAATATATTTGTTGATATTTATATTTATATGCTTTATAAGCATGCTTTGGTCTCCGAGTATTATGATCACAGGTTACAGAGCATTTGAAGCCCTGACATATTTAATGCTGATCTCCCTTGTTGTTTCCCGTCTAATCGAGCACCTTTCATTTCAAGATATCATTGAGTGGGCTATACTGTGGATAATATGGGATCTTTCATGGTCTATAGCCGGCTCAATAAGATGGGAGGGGTTTAGTTACTTATACTGGCCATTTTCATCTGCACGCCTTGCCATCCCTATCTTCTTTTTCTTAGCGCTTTTACTAACCAAAAGGAAGATCTTAAAATACGTCATTATGACATTCTCTGTTTTATCACTTTCTAATAAGATATTCTTCGGGATAGCATTCGGCTTGTTAGGATTCTATTATGGGAACATTAAAAACAAGGGCTGGCTTTTAACACTTGGTTTAATTACGGCTATTTCATTCTTTATATGGGGTGATGTAATTTTAGAGAACACTTTGTTTTACGGACGAGAAGGTATTGGCATGGAATACACTTCAGGAAGAGATAAAATATGGGAAGTTTCATGGGATGCGATCACCAAAAAACCTTTATTTGGCTATGGATTTGTTGCGGGCGAAACCAATATTATTTATAATTCTTTTACAGGAGCAATCTCAACACACAATTTTATTCTCTCCGGTTTAATTGGAACGGGCATTATAGGCACAATCCCGTTAATTTTTTATTTTATCAACGCATTCAGAATTGCTACGTCAAAGGTGTTTAAAAGAAGTAAATGGAAAGCAGCTTTTGCCAGCACCATCATCATGGCTGTTGTTGTTTCATTAACTGCTCCTGGTGTCGGTTTCAGAGTATATGGTTCCTGGATACCTGTTGTGCTCGTTATTACGCTAATCAGTGGTATTAAATTTAAAGCCGTACAAGAATTAAACCTATAGCATAAATTATTTTTATAATATGAAAATCACCTGGGTTACCCGAGCGTTTGCTGACTACCGACTCCCCGTTTACAAAGAGTTGAATACTTTATCAATAGATAATTTGACAGTAATTTACAACAAAGACATTGTAAAAAGCGACTTATCAGAAAAACTTGAAAACCTGTTGGGAAACAGAGCTATTGGGCTATCTGATGAAAAAGTATTGATCGGGCAAAAAAGAGAAAATTCAGCATTCGCTAACTCCTATATAAGGATACCCTATCAGAAAAACCTGATATCAACCCTTGTAAATACAGAGCCCGAAATGATGATCTCTGATGGTTTTTTTCAGTGGACCTATGCCCCATTATACATCCGTTTCAGAAAGAACATTCCCCATGTAATGTGTTATGAACGAACACCTCATACGGAAAGAAATGTGCAATGGTACAGGGAGAGATACAGAAAGCTGGCAATGAAATGGATCGACAGAATTATTTGTTCCGGTAGCTTATGCGGCGAATATGTTCAGTCTATAGGTTATTCTCCTAAAAAAATACATTATGGCCATATGGTAGCTGATGTTAACTGGCTCACAGAATTTTCAAAGTCAGTAACGAGCGAAATAAGCACCGAATTGAAACATCGATTCAATGCAGATCTGGTATTCCTTTATACGGGGCAAATTATTCCGAGAAAAGGCATAAAAGAGCTTATTGTCGCTTGGAATAAAAGTAAATTAAACAACAACCCAGAAACGGCATTAGTATTAATTGGCGGCGGTGATCAGATTGAGGAAATCAGAAAATTGATAGA
This sequence comes from Thermotogaceae bacterium, assembly GCA_011043375.1. GTDB lineage: Bacteria > Thermotogota > Thermotogae > B21-G9 > HyVt-16 > HyVt-16. The sequence goes on from DQYP01000314.1 coordinate 1,984, forward strand.
AACAAAAAACATCAACAATGTTTATCTGTTAGGGAAAATTCCGTACAATGAAATTGCCACTTATTATGCTATGGCAGATGTTTTTATAATCCCAACGCTTGAAGATAATTGGTCACTGGTTGTTCCCGAAGCCATGTCAACCGGATTGCCTGTCATTTGTTCAAAATATAACGGTTGCTGGCCTGAACTTGTAACAGAGGAAAACGGCTGGGTTTTTGACCCGCTGAACAACCAAGAATTTGTAGATACACTTGAACATACACTTGACCACAAAGATTCTTTTACCTTGATGGGTTTAAAATCACAGCAGATTGTGAATAATCACTCTCCTGAAAAAGCTGCTCAGTCAATCTGGCAGGCGTGTAACATGGCATATAACAATACGAAACACTGAATATTTTGAATGTAAAAAGAGTGTCCTTATTACTGTTACGAAAACTTGCATCTGACAAGCTATATGTCAGCATCCGGTACTTTGTAACGTTTAAGAGATTTCTTAACTTAAAGAACCCAAAAACGTTCAACGAAAAGATCAACTGGCTAAAACTTTATTACCGCAATCCTGACCTTCCGAGCTTAGTAGATAAATATAAAGTAAGGGGCTTTGTTGAACAAAGAATTGGCGATAAGTACTTAAATAAGAATTACGGTGTTTATGGCTCAGCAGAAGAAATTAACTGGCAAGAATTACCTGACAGTTTTGTTTTAAAACCTACCCATGGTTCAGGTTGGGTAATAATCTGCAGGAACAAAAACGAACTCAATATTGAAGGGGCTAAAGCCGAAATGAACTTCTGGCTTACGCAGAACTTCTATAAGTTATGGGGTGAGTGGGTATACAAACACGTTCAACCAAAAATAATTTGCGAAAGATATCTGGAAGAAGATGAAAATGACGGGTTAAAAGACTATA
>DQYP01000114.1 GCA_011043375.1 Thermotogaceae bacterium
ATATAAAGTTGAAGATCCTTTCTTTATCAAATTCATTCAACCAAAAATTTGCAAACCTCATGAATTCGAGATGTTCTTTTCTGTGAGAATCAGTTGAGAAAGCCACCATTATATCTCTGTCCTTGATCATGTTCAAAAGAAGATCATTTTCTTTTATTCTATCGGGAAACAGATTGAATTCCAATACTTTTCCGTTTTTCTCTACAAGATCAATGATCTTTTCACCATATTCTTTGAAACCTTCTATTCCGAGTTTGTTTAAAGGATGACCAATTACATCGACAATCTCGTTGGAAGATACCACCTCAAAGAGCTCAACGATCTTCTTTGGTCCATAGCCAAAATCGAAGTGTATCGACACCATTACAAAATCCATCAATTCTAAGATTTCTTTCGAATAATCTAATTTTCCATCTTCGTTGACATCCACTTCCGCACTTTTCAATATTCTTATACTGTGCCTTTCTTGAAGCCTTTCAATTTCTGCGAGCTGTTTCAAGAATTTCTTCTCATCCATTTGAACTCGGCCTTTTCCAACGAGGGTGTGGTCCGTTATTGCAATGTATTCATAACCAAGATTTTCGGCATACTCCACCATTTCTTCCAGTTCATTGATACCATCGCTCCAAGTTGTATGAACATGCAAATCACCGGGTATATCTGGTATCTCAAAATTTTCAAGAGCACTTTGAACCCTCAATTTCAGATATGGATCATAATAAATCTTTAGAAGTCTGAAAAATTGAGATTCATAGAATTTCTTATATTTTTTCAAAGAACTTCTGAATGGTTTATAATTCTCCAAAGCATCTTCGTAATTCTTTGAACTTTCAATGATTTTCACTAATGTTTCATATTCGACGGCATCTTGCTTTATCCCTGACATCTCCAAAATAAACCCAATCAAATTCACATCATGCTTTCTCATGAGATATATTATTCCTCCTTTGGAAACTGCTTTTAATCAGTCAATGATATTTGATCACTCACTTTGAAAATCACATCATCACCTACATTTATCTTTCCACCCTTTAATACCTTCAAAAATATACCTTCTTTTGGCATGATACATTTTCCGACTTTCTTGAATATGGCACAATCGGTATGGCATTCTTTACCTATTTGCGTGATTTCCAGGACTGCTTCATTTATTTCTACTATTGTTCCGATTGGTAACTTGTAAACATCAACACCATCGACCGTTATATTTTCAGCAAAATCGCCATATTGCAAGTCAAAACCAAGTTTTCTCATTTTGTCTATACTGCTTTTAGAAAGCATCGATACCTGTCTGTGCCATTTACCAGCATGGGCATCGCCTTCTATCCCGTGGTTTTCAATCAACTTTGCAGAATTAACAGGTGTTTTTGTGGTCCCCTTTTTGTGTGAAATATTTATAGACAGTATTTTCGCTTTCAGCAAGATATTTCACTCCTTTGATTTTATTATTTTTCCACTCATAGATGTATCGTAACCTCCAAGTTCCTCAGCAGCTTTTTTGAATTCATCTGAACTTATTATCTTCATTATCAAATCGAATCTTGGATCATTCAAAAAATCTTCGTTTATCAATAGATCGTACCTTTCTTTGGTAACGGCGATGAAATCCAGATCAAACATCTTAGCAGCGGCTCTTATACCCATTCCAACATCGGCCATGTCCTTTTTTATCTTCAAAGCAAGATTCACATGTGAATACTCTTCATCATCATATCCCAATATTTCAGATGGCGATATTTTGTATTTTCTAAGATAGTAATCCAAGAGTATTCTCGTTCCTGCAGAACGCTGGCGGTTTATGAAACGAACCCTTTTTAAATCCTCAAAATCTTTTATGTTTTTTGGATTTCCTTTTTGAACTATGAACCCTTGTTCTCTGAATGATAAGTTAACCAAAACAAAATCATCGAAGAATTTTTTTAGATATGGCACATTGTACTCTTCGCTCTCAGGATCGAACAAATGCATTCCAGCCATGTGGGCAAATTTCTTTTTTATCATCGATATTCCACCAAGGCTACCAACGTTTCCTTTGACAACGTTCAATTCATAGTCATACTTCTTCAAAAAATCCGCTAGAAGATCGATCAAAAGATCGTGGCTTCCCATTATGATTATATTTTTATTTATAACCTCACGCGATTTCAGTAAATCCACGTTTACTTTTTGACCTTCTTCGATTATTTCAACGCCGATCGGTATTTTCATCACCCCGTCCATGTACGAAAGAGAAGAAATATTGGCAGACCCCCTTTTCAATGGAAAAGCAATGTATCTACCACTGACCTTTCCCACTCCAACTCTCAAATGTTCTGCATCGGCCACAGGACTTTGTATCTTTCTGGCAAAGTACGCTTCTATGTTGGATCGAGATCGCTCCGAAATACGATTTTTCCTTAAAATAACCGGTTTGACTATTTCATCCACTGTCATATAGCATGCCACAGGATATCCGGGAAGTCCCACAACAGGCTTTCCATTGACTATGCCAAGTATCACAGGTTTTGCGGGTCTCAAATTCAAACCATGGGTAAGGATTTTTCCCATTTGTTGGATTGCGATGTATGTGTAATCCTTGCTTCCAGCGGAAGACCCGGCATTTATCAGCACCATATCGTAATCTGCAATTGCTTCACTTAACGTGTTGCTCAATTTCTCGGGATCATCTGGGACAATATCAAAGATGTCCACCACACAGTTGTAGTTTTCAAGGTAGTGCTTGACCATATAAGAGTTGGTTTCTTGTATCTTTTCTTCAGACGGATTTTCTCCGATTTTCACTATTTCATTACCCGTTGGAATGAAAGCGATCTTTAGCTTTTTCAGCACGTTTATCTTATACACACCTGCAGAGAGGAGAAAGGAAATATCCTGTG
>DQYP01000173.1 GCA_011043375.1 Thermotogaceae bacterium
CAATAATATACTTCTCAATAAATCTGTTCATGGCAACGCTATCTTTTTGGTTGATGGATGTGGTGAGTTCTATGGTGCTGGTACATCATCTCAGCGAATTTGCAAAATATCCATTGATAATTTATCACAAAGCTGTACAAATAACTTTGACTTGGATAATTCCATATGCTTTTACAGCTTTCTTTCCTGCAGCTTTCTTATTGAAAAAGGGATCATTGATACTTTCCTTTTTAACACCCGCTGTGGCGATTTTAATATTTCTGATTGCTTATAGCTTTTGGAACTTTGGATTGAGAAGATACCAAAGTTCAGGTTCATGATTCTCTCCTTGATTTTTAATTTGTGTGAAAATTAACTTAAATTAAATTCTATTACCTTATAAAAATTCGTCCTTCCAGGAGAAATATTTTAGCTTGCAATAGGAGAGAATGATTATTTTGAAGTAAAATATAATGCAAAAAACAAAAGCAAAATTTTAAGGATATAAAAGAGCATTCGGAGTGATGTGGATTAGAAACCAACAGGGATCTCAATTCCTCAAAATTTATCCCAATATTTCAACAGAAGATCGTAAAGATACCTGTATTTCTTATAAATTGTCTGATACACCTCAAAATCTTGATTGATCGGTTCTACAACGGAATTTATCTTGATGTATCTTCTCAGAAATCCTTTCCAATCCATTTTTAAAGCTTTAAGTGCGATCAGATATGCGCCTATTGCTGATTGATTCGTTGTGTTCGTTATTTCTATTTTCTCACCAAGTATATTTGAGACTATCTGTACCCATTCTTTTGAATTCGTGAAACCTCCTGTTGCTATTATCTCATTGGGGCTGGTTTTACCAACTCTCTTCACACTTTCTAACATATCCTTGACCCTAAACCCAATTCCCTCTATCGCTGACCTTGCTACATCTTCTCTCGAATGGAGAGAGGTTAACCCCACTATAACTCCTTTATATTTTTCTACCCAATTTGGACATCTTTCACCATTTAAATATGGTAAGAATACAACTCCTTTAGCACCAATAGGCGATTTCATAGCTGAATCGATTATTTCTTCGTAGCTTTCGAATTTCATCATTTTTCTTAACCACATGAGAACTATTCCACCGTTATTTATAGCCGATCCAAGAACATAATTTTCCTCGTCGAATAGATAGCACCAAGTAGATGTACCTTTATCATCTAAAACCGGTTTCTTGAAAAAGAGTCTCACAGCGCCACTTGTTCCAACTGTTATAACAGCCGTTTTTGAATCTATTGCTCCTACACCAAAATTGGCAAGTACTCCATCGCCTGCTCCTGGAATTATATATATATCATCAAATCCTAATTCTTTTGCAAATTCGGTCTTTGCTTTTATAATCTCATATGGTGACACAAGTTCGGGAAGTAAGCTTTCATCAATTTCCAGAATTCTTAGGATTTCTTCATCCCAATGTTGATGATGAATGTTAAACAATCCAGTACCAGAGGCAAGAGATAGTTCTTCAATCAATCTTCCAGACATTTTATATATCAAATACGACTTGATGGATACAAACTTTCTAATATCCGAATATCTCTTTTTTATCCACAGAGATTTGGCAGGCCAATACATTGCATGAAGCGGACAACCTGTTTTTTCGTAGAAGAATCTATTCCCATATTCTCTTTCAAGAAATTCCTTCTCTTCGATGGCCCTTCTATCAGCCCATATTATAGAATCTGTAATAGGCTCAAGCTTTTCATTTAGCGCGAGAATACTATGAAAGACGGAACTGAATCCAATATAAATTTTTCTGTCAAAGCTTGAAAGACTTCTCAATATTCTTTTCAAAGCCTGAAAAATTTCCTCCGGTTTCTGAACAACCTGATCCGGAGCAGGAAAATACAGTTTATAATTCTCTTTCAACTCTTTGAATCTACCACTTTCCTCGTCAAATATTACAACCCTTAATCCCTCTGTACCTATATCAACACCAACTATCATGTATTAGCACCACCCTTTTGTTCAAGAAAGTTGTTGAAATTCGAAGTATATTTTTTATCAATTTCATAGACTAAGATCAACACTTTAGCAACTATTTGATACAATTCTTCAGGTATTTCAGAATAATATTCCAAATCCATCAAAATATCAACCAATCCAGGATTTTCATGAATTGGTATCCCATTTTCAATGGCTAATTCTATGATTCTTTTTGCGATATCCCCTTTACCTTGGGCAATTACTCTCGGTGCGTCTTCCAATTCTCTATCGTATCTCAAGGCAACCGCCTTTGGTATATCATTATTCAAGCTATCCAATTGTGGATCCCTCCGATTCGAGATAAGAGTAAAAATCTCTCATTTTTCAAAGTTTTGGATTCGGTAATTCCCATTATAAGGAAGCTTCGTAAAGAATATCCTTCCTCCTCGAATAATCTTTTAAAGGCTTCATAATTCTCTTGAAAAATCTTTCTTGTTTTTTCCTCCACAAACAAACGAAGATCAACTTTTTTAGAATCCATGATCGTATCCAGTACTATTTCACCAAGGTTTTTGAGGTGTAAATCGAATATCAACCTAAATCCCCTCTTTATTTTAGGATCAATTCCTTTGTCAATAAGGTCTATTCGACCTTGTATATTTTCGAAATTCAAGAAAATGCTCCTCATACCCGGAAAATTGTTTATGTAATCGATTATCTTTGAATACAACATTCTCTTTTCATCAAATTTTGGTACTAATTCATCTTTTTTAGTAACCCGTGATTCCAAAACTTTTTGCGCTAAATCTCGAAGCAATATTTTAACTTTCTCCAAATCGGCCTTTTTCCCCGTTAATTTTTTTTCTATCTCCAGAACCAGGGTTTCAAA
>DQYP01000190.1 GCA_011043375.1 Thermotogaceae bacterium
AATGGAAGCTATCAAATGGTTGAAAGATAACATGGTGAAAGAATTCCCACTCGGAGTTTTCGTTGATAAAACGAAAGGGGTGATTTGAGTGGATCATAAGATTGTGATATCTGGATTCGGTGGACAAGGTGTGATGTTGCTGGGGAAAATAATAAGTTACTCCGGTATGTTGGAAGGAAAGTATGTTACCTGGTTCCCTTCGTATGGCCCGGAAATGAGAGGTGGAACAGCAAATTGCACAGTAATCGTGAGCGACGATCCTATAGGTTCTCCAGTTGTTGATAATCCCAATGAATTGATCGTCATGAACATACCATCTTTGATTAAATTTGAAAATAAAGTGGTGAAAAATGGTATTATTTTCATAAATAGTTCAGTCGTTGACAGGGAACCTGAAAGAAATGATGTGGATATAGTTAAAATTCCTGCAAATGACATTGCCGATAAAATTGGTAGTGTAAGAGTAGCGAACATGGTTGTACTTGGGGCATACATAGCTAAAACAAATGCGATAAAACTCGAAACAGTTTTGGAAGCTCTGAGGAAAAAATTGGAAGGAAAATCCGAAGAATTATTGATTTTGAATGAAAAAGCAATAAAAGAGGGTATGAAATATCTAAATTCACATATTCATGTTTGATTAGGGGGAGTATCATGCGAGGAAAAGATTTGAGATGGAAGGATTTATTCAATCCTTCCTCTCTTAGAACTTTCATTATTGATATTTCGAAGCTTTCTGAATTACCCATGGAACCTAAAAAACTTCAAGATGTATTTGAGCAGAAACTCGATCTTTTCGATGTGATCGTAGCAAATCCTGGTTTTTTAGAAAAAAGGGCGCAATTTCTATCGGGAATTAGAAAATCAGCAATTATGCGATTGGACTGGTCGAACGTTCACCGCTTAAACGCCAATGCTTACCCTCTTGAAATTTACGAACCCAAGCATGTATTGATATCGAGTTCCGAGGACGCATTGTACCTTGGTGCGAAAGCGGTCGTGGTTTCATTCATATTGGGATTCGATGAAAATTTGGAGACCAAGAACATAGAAATGATCACGGAGGTGATAAGAGAAAGTTTGAGATTGTCGATGCCCGTAATAGTTGATATTGAGCCGATCGGGCAAAAAATCATGGATGAAAATTTTGAAAAGGCATGTGAGCTTGGCTTAACGATGATGACGGAAGCGGGAGCGGACTGTGTGTTACTACCGAAAATAAGTATCAAGATGTTGGAAAAAATGAAGGATTATAGAGAGATCGAGCTGATTGTTAAATTAGAAAACGTTGAGTTGAATTACATTGAAAATGTAAAAGAGCTTGTCGAAGGGTTTTATATGGATATTTTCAACGTTGTCAAGATATCCAAAGGTGAACTGGAAAAGCTCTTCACCTTGGTGCACAATTGAATACACTTTTCAACAAAATTGAGGTGAGTTTACCATGGTAGTCGGCGCCGGTAAAAAAATACGATTTTACCGTTTTTTTGATCCAAAAGATGACAAAGCTGTATGTGTGGCAGCTGATCACGGTTGGATGTCCGATCCGACTCCAAACGTGATCAATTTAAAAAGAATCCTAAAAGACGTTATAGATGGTGGAGCAGATGGAGTTTTGATGAGTTTGGGACAGTCGTATCGACTTTATCATCTGTTCGAAGGTCCAGATAAACCCGCACTTCTTTTAAGACTCGACTGGATGAACATTCTAAGATTGGGATCACACAATGTTGAGAATGCTGTCCCTGTCAGTACGTTGAAACGTGCAGCAACCGCAACAGCTAAAGATGCACTTTTAATGGGTGCTTCGGCAGTTACAGTTTACTATTTTGTAGGTTACACGGATGAACTTGAAGCACAAAATCTCGAATCGTTAGGGATATTAGCCCAAGAATGTAGAAAACAAGGATTACCCCTTATAATAGAACCCATGCCCTTTGGTGGAAGAGTCTATGAAACTGATTTCGTGAGAGTGTTGAAAGCGGCGGCAAGGACAGCGATGGAAATAGGAGCGGATGCCATAAAAATAGAGTACACAGGTGATGTTGAAAGTTTCAGAGAATTGGTGGATCTTGCAAAAGTTCCAGTACTGATGCTGGGAGGACCAAGATCCAAGAAACCCAAGGATGCCTTTGATATGGTCTATGAAGGCATGAAAGCAGGAGCTTCTGGAGTAGTTTTTGGCAGAAATGTCACAGCAAGTGACAATCCAAAGAGGATGGTTGAGGTACTTGTTAAAATGGTTCACCATGGTATTGATCCAGAAGAAGCTTTAAAGTTCTTCGAAATGGGTGATCAGATCGAAATCAAGCAAAGGGTCAAATTGCAGGTAAACAGTGAAAACTGTACAAACTGCGGGCTTTGTGAAATCGCATGTGCGAATTATCACGAGGGTATTTACGATAAAAAATATTCAAGGCTCTACATAGAGGCTAAGGAATTCAACTACACTCCAAGAGTTTGTATCGATTGTGGGATATGCGAGAAGGTCTGTCCGGAAGGTGCCATAAGATTGAACAGGCAAGTTGGAGGTGTAGTGATAGATAGTGAAAAGTGTACTTTATGTGGTATTTGTGTTTCTAAGTGTCCAACAGGAGTTCTGAAGATAGTTGATAATCGTCTTTTGGGTTGCGACAGATGTGGTGGCGATCCTGAATGTGTCAAATGGTGCAATTTCTCCGCTATTACTAAGGTGGTGATAGAGAATCAACTACCCACCGCTCATAGAAGCGGAGGCTTGTAAAAGCCTTAGTTGACTACCCTCAGCCATAGCTAAATGCTATTGGGCTACGTTAGATGGGGCATGACACCCTGGAATGCTGCTCAAGT
>DQYP01000036.1 GCA_011043375.1 Thermotogaceae bacterium
CGCCGCGTATTACCATCCGCTGGGTGCTCGGCGCTCCGCGCCTCACAACCAGCGGCTGCAGCAGACGATCCCGTCGGCAAACAAGTTTGCCTCCGGTCTCGCTCCTGATCCGCGGCGATTATGGGTTAAAAAGTAAAAATATTGATCAAGAAATGTGAAAATGAATTATTCAATTCAAAATTTAGAAAATATCATAAAAGAAAGTGTAATGGCTTTATTAAAAGAGCAACCAAGGCTCTTTAAGTCAGATGATGATATAAATGAAAGAACAGTATCTGGTGAGTTGGCGTCGAAAATTTCCAAATATGTTAAAGGCTATCATATCAATTGTGAATATAATCGAATGACAGATGAGCATGGCAACCAAATTCCAAAAAGAATTGGCTTAATTCCAAATGAGAAAAATAAATCACTGGTATACCCGGATATAATAATACATCGACAGGAAGATGGAGACCATAATCTACTGATCATTGAACTTAAGTTGGCATGGAAAAACCAAGGAAAGAAAAAAGATATTAAAAAACTAAATTGTTACATAAATGAACTTAATTATAAATATGGTTTATATTTAGAGCTTTATGAAGAAGGCATAAATGAAATGAGATGGTTTCAGGAGACAAATGAAAATAACACATAATTTTTGCAGCTATAAGAAGAATTGGGAGGAACGTTGAATTGAAACTGATTGAAATTAGAGTCGAACACTTTAGAAATTTTATTGATTCATCCTCGATTAAAGTTCAACCTGATATAACTTGTCTTGTTGGAAAAAATGAATCTGGTAAAACAGCACTTTTACATGCTCTTTATCGACTCTTGCCAGCAAGATCAAATGTGAAATTTTCTCTTGCAGAGCAATACCCCGCTTGGTTGGAAAAACATCATAGATTAAAAGGAATAAAGTTAGAAAAGGTTAAACCTATTTCCGCAGTATACGAATTGGAAGAAAAGGATAAAAAATTAATTACTGATCGGTATGGTTTTGGTTTTTTATCAAATGACAAGCTAACACTCTCTAAAGACTATTCTGGAACTCTCTACTATTCTATTGCAATAGATGAGCAAAAATTTATCAAACAGTTTCTTTCAAAGAGAGATATTCCTGAATATCTTAAAAAGGAGATTGCAAAAAACAACAACGTTAAATCTTTATTGGAGAATATAGACCAAATCCAAGAAAGAGGTAATGTTAAAGAAGATGTGAAAAAAGACTTACTGGAATTAAAAAATGAAATTGAAGCCGTCTTATCTGAAGATGGGGATCTTTCAACTTCCGTTTGGAAAACCATAGAGAGCGTTGTGCCGAAGTTTTTTTATTTCCATATTTACAGCACACTGCCATATTCAGTTGAAATAGATAGAGTACTCAAAGCAAATGAAAGCGAACTTGACGATAATGAACTTACCGCCAGATCATTGTTAAGATTAGCAGCAGCCGATGAAGATTATCTTTTAAATCCAGATTATGAAAGGAGAAAGCGAGAACTTGAGAATGTCGCAAATGCTTTATCTGAGGATGTTCTTAAATATTGGAGCCAAAATCCTAATTTGAGGGTGCTTCCCGACATCACGCAAAAAACCATAGATATACCTCAAGGAAGGAAGTCTGTATTAGATGAATTGAAAATAAGGATTTGGGATGATCGACATTTACTTTCATTACCTTTCGATGAACATTCAACAGGTTTCCAATGGTTCTTTTCTTTCCTAGCCGCTTTCTCAGAATTTGAATTCAGAGAAACACCAGTAATTATCCTCTTGGATGAACCCGCACTAGGTCTACATGCACGGGCCCAATCCGATTTTTTGAGATTCATTGAAGAAAGGCTATCTCCAAAACATCAAGTTATTTACACAACACATTCACCTTTTATGGTACAACCCGGAAAATTAGATAGAGTAAGAATTGTAGAGGACCGTGGAAGAAAACATGGTGCAAAAGTAACATCCGATGTATTGACAACAGATTCGGATACTTTATTTCCATTACAGGGTGCCCTTGGATACGATTTAGTCCAAAATTTATTTATAAATGAACATAACCTTGTTGTTGAAGGTACTTCAGATTTCACATACATAACCGTATTATCAGATTATTTAAAGGAACGTGATAAAGTATATTTAAATTCAAAATGGTCAATCGTACCCGTTGGTGGAATAGATATGATTCCTACATTTGTGGCATTACTTGGTAGTCATCTAGATGTAACAGTATTAATTGATGCTCAGAGAACAGGTCATCAGAAATTATCTCATCTTGCACGTGAAGGTTATCTTTCACAAAAAAGAATAATTACTATAGGTGAGATTCTAAATAGAAAATATGCTGATATTGAAGACTTGTTTTCTGTAGCCGACTACTTGAGTATTTACAATGAAGCCTTTTCAGATACGATAAAGCCCGACGATTTGAATGGAAGTGATCCTATTATATCACAAATATCGAGATACAGAAAGTTAAAGAATTTCGACCATGGCAAACCCGCTGATTTATTTTTAAGAAAACGCGATGAAATACTGTCTAAACTTTCTGAAGAAACAATTAGTAATTTTGAAAAACTTTTTGAACGAATAAATAAAACCTTAGAATAGTTCTCACATAACGAATAAGGTTAGATTGTGCGAAGTGAAGCGAAGCCACAATCTGAACCGTTTGTTGGACAAGCCTGGTCCTACTACTATATAGAAAATAGGGTCCGCGGCGATTCGGCCTAAAAGATAAAAGAATTCATTTCAAAAAATATAACAAAAAGATTTTATGAAGAATTATTATAATGAAAACAACTCAATACTTTAAATACACTAAGAAAAGACCTGATCGAG
>DQYP01000230.1 GCA_011043375.1 Thermotogaceae bacterium
CTGTCGGAGGTGGCGCTTTTACATTTGAAAAAGAGAAGTATAGTCAAACGCCTTTTTCAAAGTTAACAGGAAACTACTCAATGGTTTTAGGTGAATATCTCCCTAAGGATGAGGAAATAGAAAAGATTGATACGTCATCTTTTTATTCATTGCTAACCTATCGAGGTTGGGTTGATGGGCATTCGGTATTGAAACCCGATTGTACAATGCTTTCCCCGGGAAGCATTTTCGCCTTCAGACCCAGCGGAAGAGATATCTTTTGGACAATACCAGAACTTGACTATCCAATAATTTTCAAGGGTAAAGCAATAAGCATTCCCTTCGACTGGGGGGGAAATAATGCGTAAATACAAACTTCTATTAAAAACTCTTTCTCCACTGCACATTGGAGGAAAAGAAGGAGCAATACCGGGTTCTAGATACTGCAATTTTGGTAATAAAATTCATTTCTTAAAAGAAAAATCATACCTAAAAATGATCATGAACAGAGGTCTTAATAAAGATAGCTTATACACAATCAATAATATAAAGGTAAACGAAAGTGACATAGCTTATTCTCTGAGAAAAGGCTCAGAGGTAATTAATCATGGGAAAATTGAAATAAGGCAATTTGTCAGAGATGTGAGATACCAGCCTTATATTCCCGGATCATCAATTAAAGGAGCACTTCGAAATGCGTTTTTGAATCAGCTCATTGCAGCGAATCCCAATGCTCTCAGAAAGATTGAAGAATCAATTAATAAATATATAGAATCTGGTCAAAAGAATAGAAAACTAAGTAGAAGGGCAAAAGTCAAAAGTCAAAATCTGGAAAATTTCATCGAAGACTTTTTAAGATCTAATTTTTTGTCGAGCAAATATAGCAGAGCGAACCATCAAAACAAAGATTTCTTCAGAACAATCAGAATTTCTGATTCAAAACCTTTGGATAAAAACAAACCAGTGTATTATTATGCAAAGATTTATCGCCATACAGAACCAAACTCAATGTCTCCCAAAGGAACTTTGATTTTTTTAGAAGCTATCCCAAAGGGAATAACGCTTGAGTTTGAGTTAACATTTGACGAAACTCTAGTTGAAAGGTTTTCCCAAAAACCTTTCACTAGCCCAGAAGAGCTCATTGATATGACAAAAGCTTTTTCAACAAGGGTCAAAAAATTAGAGACTGAGTATTTTCAAAGAATTCCGAATGCAGAAAAAGATAACAGATTTACTGAACGTTGGGAAAATATTTTAGAGAGTGGCAATTTAATTCTCGGCTTTGGCTCAGGTCTTTTAGGTTCTACATTATTTTCTATACTTCCTGAAAAGCTTAGGAAGGATATCCGCAATTTATTCGATGACCATAACGATTTACCTGCTCCATCGTCGTTGCGAGTTATTGAATCTGATAACAAAATCATTTGGCCGATAGGTTGGTGTCAAATTTCCTTAGAGGAAATATAGCGTGATTGGAAGATTTCCATTTTACATTAATACAAATTTGAGTTTCGATAAGTTCAAAAAAGAACCCGAATTGAAGTTGTTGCTTATTAAAACATTGTTGAATATTCCTTTTAAAGGGGTTGGGGAGTTCGTCAGCGAACTCCCGGCTCTATATTTTAGAATAGTAGGACCTTTTAAAGGAAGAAACACGATTGGCTTTAGTGTAATAACTAAATCTCATAAAATCTTTCAGCTTACATGGTTAGCCCTGAACTCTCTTAAAGGAAAAAATGTTACTTTTAATGGCGATTCGGTAGTTGTTAAAGGTGTGTTTGTTAGCAAAAACAGAAAAGATGTTTTTCTCCTTAATGACCTCTCGGAATTCAAAATTGCTCCTACTGGAAACATTATTTTCAACACCCCTACCATTCTAAACGATTTCAACTTTCTTGGAAAAAAAGATGGTTTTCATATTTTCGCTGAGTCACTCAAAATAAAAAAAGTGCAAACCGCATTTGGAAGTGCTATTACAGGCAAGATTGAATATATGATAAACGGAAACTTGACCAAAGCATCAGATTATCTTCTTGAAAAGTTCTTCAGTGGTGTAGGAGAAAATACCAAACTGGGTTTTGGGGATATTCTTATTAAGCCTTTTTCAAACGAATAAAATCAAGTTCTTCTCTTCGCTTTTAGCTTTACTTTCAATTAGAAGGTGGTGATTTCATGGAAAATGGTAATTTCATCGACGATCTCAAAGAGTTATGGAATACAAAGCTTATGGATCTTGAAAGCAATCTAGATAAACTACACTCTAGATATACAAGCATCAAAGAAGATTTAGAAAGCAAAAAGATTGAATCTAATGAGCTTAACAAAAAAATTATAGAAATGGAAAAACTTACAAAAAACATACGTGAATCACTGGAAACGATAATTACAGCCAGGGAAAAAATAGCTTCTTTTCCCTTTACTAAAAGTGATTTGGAAAAGACAATAGGAAGAATTGAAAGTATCACAAAAAATCAGTCGTATATAGAAGAATTGAAGCTGCTATCCGAAAAATTAGATAAACTGTCAGAAGTGCGAGAAAGCACAGAGAAAATTCTGGAAACATATAAAAAGGATGCCATGATAAACAAGAAAGTAGCCGAAGCCCTCGAACTATTTGAAGATATTTCTGTCGAAGATATAAAAGAAAAGCTAAACGCGCTTCCAACGTTAAATTCAATAGTTTCCGCTTCAATGAAACTCCATGATCTTGAGAAAGATATCTTGAAAGTAAAAAAGTTGCTTTCTCAAGTGGAAGAACGAAACGTGATTTTGGATGAAGCATTTGCAAGTATTAACAGCAAAAACGATGAACTTTCCAGGTCAATTAAAACAATGAAAA
>DQYP01000050.1 GCA_011043375.1 Thermotogaceae bacterium
GAATCATCTGTCCACTCCCTATAATGTAGAGCCAGCCATTATAGTCTGATTCCGTACCTTTTGGTTTAAGCGTATCAACCTATTTTCGCTTATCATACCTGACGACTCTTCCGATGGTTCAACTTTCGTTTTCTTCGATAGATGTCTTATCCTGGCGGTTGATCCGAATTAGGCTTTCAGATTGTTCCGCGTTGTCCTGCGGGCTTAATGCGCGGGCGTTACCATCCGCGCATTCCACAGTAGGATTACCTCGAATGGATGGGGTAGCCGGTAAGGTAATTTGTGATGTAGCTTCTTGTCGCACGGCTCTCTGGTATCTCCCGTGACAGTGAACTAAAACTTCGTCCAATTGACCGCTTACTCAAGCGCCCGATGTCGGTTCTGTTCTAATGCGGCAAAGTGAAGGTGTGTGCAACGCGAATTACTAAAGAGCCAATCATTTTGGGAGATCACATGCCTATAATTGGCACTATGTACACGTTTTTCTTGGATAGGTGTGTGCTACCTACACCAATTTGAATTGGTTGGACAAGTCACAGCAAAATCGGTAGCATTAGGGACGATGTCTCTACATGAAAATTGGTCGGTGAATGGGAAGTGATGTGAGAAATCGGGAAAATTTGTCTATGGCTATTGGTTTGGAGGGGGTGTGAGTTGTTAAACTTCGGTTCTGAATCGCTTCTCAGTCTCCTGAACATCAGGGCGCGAGACACGGGTGTATGGTTCGAGTTCAATCATGGAATTATTATCCTATCCCAATTTCCTTTTTCAGCCAATCACTCTGGCCCCACGGGTCTTTTACCATGTCATACTGAACATCAGCTTTCTTATCATGAAACTTGACTGCTAAATATTCTGAAACTGCATTATACTCTTCTTCATCCAAAATATTAGCTAAATAGAACTCTAATATGTTCTCATGAGCTTCATTATTGTTTCCGTGTCTTCGCTCCGCGTTACCTCCATTCATGCACAATATCTTATGACTATCAAGACGCGTATTGCATGACCAAATGGAGCTACTAAATGTTATCTGCCCCCCACCCACTTTCAAAGGTGCATTTTCATCATTTATAATTTTCCAAAGAAGTATTCCAAAACTATCTTTTTCATCTTCAATTATTTCTATCGAATTGGCTTCTATTCCGATAGGAGTATCTACGTCTAAAAATTTCTTCCAGATATCCGGGATGCTGATTAATTTGCCTTTAACCTCAACAGTTGTTCCAGATAGAGAAGATAGAGATCTCTTTGTATCATCCTTGAAAAGGATTGGGATACAGTTCGGATCGCCTACATATTCAGAACTATAATGTTGAAGAGCAGAACAATAATATCCATTGATTGAAAATGGTTTGCACGGCAGCGGATCAACATTGAACTCTCCTACCATTTCCAAGTCCATCGTTAAATATCTTGATATCGGAACAAAATCAGAATAGATACCAGTCACATTAACTTGTGAGCCATAGTCTATCTCTGTATTTTCAGCAAGATCCATCAACTCCTGTATTTCTAAGGAATATTTCGATGTAAGTTTTTCTATATAATGCCTTAGTTCGATCGTTAACTTCAACCCTTCAAAAAACGCTAAAATATCATCGATGACTATCATGCAGATCACCTCTTGCACCGGTTATGAAATACAATCGCATAGGGAATTCTTGGCACTATTACAAGCTCTGTTGCCGGTACTTCGAAAGAGCTCAAAGTCTCTACTTCTCCGCCGAGCACTTTGAATTCTTCAAATAGTATTGTGATGTCATCTAATTTGAATTTGTATAGGATTTGTTCTTCCTTTGGATAATGATAATAATCTACCGACACAAATTCTATTTTTTCATCCCCGTTCCGTGTATTTGGAGGGGTGGTAAAGAGGTCGATATAATCAAAAAAGAGTGAATGATTATCACGCTTTCCTTGACATACATCACTGGCATATATAAACGAGTCATTCTCTCCAAAGTAAATGATATTGGGATGTTCTGCAACATCTTTTGGGATCCCCCAAAAAATTTCCCCATTAAATCCCAAGAGATGTAGTTTTTCTTTTAGAATTTCGCGATTATCCCTGTATCTCTTATCTACTTCTATTTCAGGAGTATCTGGAACATAAGCAACATATCCGCCCAAAAGCGGGGAGTCTACATATATCATTTTTCTTAATTTAAGTTCATCAATTGAAGAAATCGCATAAAACAAAGTACTACGAAAAGGAAAAGACCCCACATGCATTACATTGGAATCATATTTTTTCATTTCATCTTCGATGGAACTTTCAAAATTAATTAAATCGATTTGGTTTATATCTCCCGCCGATAACCAAAACTTATCAAAACAATATATCTTATCTTCAACATTGGCACTGGCTGGGCATTTCAACCATTTTAACCTCTTTAAGAGTGTATTGTGCGATGGGCGAGTTAATTCGATACCCTCCGGGTCCACACCAAACTCTTCCCTTTCAAATATTGAAGTCATAAAATCACTTTTTTGCCTCTTCTCCAACTTTAAGATAACGAGTATTTAAACTTTGGTGGAACGTATCATTTTAGGTGAGAAACAAATCAGGGGGCCCGCCTCCTAACTCACTCCTCCAGCGTTGAGATATCTCCGATCGGAAGCCCGAGTTCCTTTGCCCGCAGCATTCTTCGCACGATCTTGCCGCTCCTCGTCTTTGGAAGTGTTTTCACAAACTCAAACTCCCTCGGATACGCATGTCCTGCAAGCCTCGTCTTCACAAACTTCCTGATATCAGATTCCAGATCATCGGATGGTTCATAACCCGGCGCAAGCACAACAAACGCC
>DQYP01000082.1 GCA_011043375.1 Thermotogaceae bacterium
GAAAGCTTCTATACGTGTTTCAATACCGGCATCGGCTGTATGACTGTCGAGTTCCAAGACCAGCGAGGGTTTATCTCCCATGATATCTCTGAAAAATGATATTATGAATGAATCTGGTCCACAGCTGAAATTCGTTATATATACTCCGAATAATTTATCTGATTTTTTAACATATCTTGCTGCTTTTAGAATCATCTCTCCCCAAGTCCAGTACATTTTTTCATAACCTTTCTCATTTTCAAAAGGCAAGGCATCAAAAGGTATCACGTGTATTCCTCTACTTGCGAGTTTCTCTGGAATCCCCATGTTAGCAACCGATGTAAAAGCATTGTATGATCTACCAAAAATTACAATGGCGAATTCTTCCTTTTTGAGTGAATCTTTCAATTCCTGATAGAGCGATTTTATTTTATTTCCTACATCTTCAAGCTTCTCCAATCCCTTCTTGAATGCTTCCAATCCTTTCTCTCGTGTTTGACCGAGTCTCTGGGCAATTTCAATGAATTTCTCTTTTTCATTTTCTATGCCTTCTGAGAAATCGAAGAATTCTCTTATCAATCTTTTCTTTTCCAATTCGCTAAAAGCTGCCATTAACCAATTTGGTTCACTCTGAACGAAAGGACAAAATACATTATAATTTTCAGAGTTTTCCACTTTGATACCTCTGATTGCTGGCAAGAATATGTAATCCACGTCTTTTTTCAAAAGGTTGTACATAAAACCGTGAGACAATTCAACTGGGAAACAGAATTCAGCTTTTTTAAATTCCCAACCTTCTTTATCCGAAGAATCCGGTACCACTACTTCCAAACCAAGCTCCTTGAAGAAAGTATAAAACAGTGGGAAAAGATTGTTCATTGCTAAAGATTTACTTATACCTATTTTCAGCCCTTTACTCTTTTTGGAATTGTCCTCCATCTCAAAGACCAAGATCTCGCGTCTTTTAACATGGTTGTATTCTTCTACATTCACTTTGAGATTCATACGAATATTCTCATAAAGGTTACATGCTCCCCCAAATGGGAATTTCTTGCCATCTATTTCAATTATTCTTATCTTGCATCTTCTATCACATTTTGTCTTCCCTCCAGGACAGATAAATTCATTCCTGTAGATCGCTTCCCTATTTATGAGTTCTTCAAGATCAAATTGGGCGGGTTCTGCAAATCCAAGTTCTATATTTTCTTTAACCATCAATGCTACCCCATATGCTCCCATGAGTCCGGGATGTGGAGGAACAACTATCCTCTTTCCCACAAGTGCTGCCATGGCTATTGGAACGGCCTTGTTGTAACAAACTCCTCCTTGCATGAAAACTTTTTTACCAACAGGTCTATTTCCCTTCACCCGATTGACGTAGTTCATACATATTGAATACACCAATCCCGCACAAATATTCTCTTTTGATATACCCTCCTGAATCGCTGTTTTTATATCACTACCTATAAATGCCGCACATTGATCGCTGAAGTTTGGAGGGTTATCTCCTTTCAATGCCAAATCAGCTATCTTCGTATAATGAATTCCAAGCGATTCACTTGCAGCTTCTTCTAAGAAAGAACCAGTCCCTGCCGAGCAAGCTTCATTCATAGCATAATCAACCGCTACACCATTCGATAGGAAAGTGTATTTTGCATCCTGGCCACCTATTTCGAATATGGTGTCGACATCTTTATCAAAAAATGCGGCTGCTTTTGCATGTGCCATTATTTCATTATAAACTGTTTTCGTTTGCGCATGAAGCCCAGATATCTTTCTTCCAGATCCTGTTACTCCCAATCCAATGATATTGACTTTACAATCGAGTTGTTCTTTTAGTTTTTTATAACACTCTCTTGAGGCCCTCACTGGATCACCCAAGGTTCTTAAATAAACGCTTGCGAGGATAGCATTATCAGCAACTCTCATTAAAACCGCTTTTGTTGTTGTTGAACCTACATCGAGGCCCACTATACATTCGTCACCTTCGACAGCTTTTTTGAATTCCATATCTTTGAATTCCACCATATCCATAAATTGTTTTAAGGGTTTGTGAGTTGGAAAAGTGGATTTTATTTCATTGAATATGTCAGATAGATCAAAATCAACCATCTTCTTGTAATTGATCTCTGAGAATTTGTATGCTCCAAACGCCTCAAAGAAGATAGCCTCCTCCGGAATCACGATTTCAACATGCTTCGAAAGAAAATCTAGCATTACTTTAACTCGTGTTGTGCCACCAACCAACATTATTTTCCTAACCTTTGCCTGGTTCATCAGATCCAATATTCTTTCAGCCATTACTTTACCGAGTCCATTTAAAATCAATTGCTTAGGTACACCTTTGTTTAAAGCATGGGTACAATCACTCTTACAGAAGACTGAACACCTTGATGATAGTTCATAAAAATCATCTATGTTTTTTTTACCATCGAGATCCTCTAATCTCAATCCCATCCTCTTTATTTGTTGAAGAAAAAATTCTCCTGTTCCAGATGCACATTTGTTACCAGTGTAAACTCCAGATATGTTATCAGCGGAATTGAGCTTGTATAAAGTGAAATTCTCCCCTCCTGCGCTGACAATCGCTTCAACGGAGGTGTATTTATTTCTTAAAGCTTTATAAGCGTATTCTGTGGCTTCTATTTCTGATATTTTAGGAAATTTCAAAAGATTTCGGCCTTTTTTCCCAGTTACTACGATCAAACTATCATTCGGCAATCCTTTCAAAATTTTTTCTAAAACCTTTCTTGGATTGCCATTGTGGGATACGTTTTCCCCTTTGGAACCATCGTACATAGATATGCTACTCGAACCTATACATATAC
>DQYP01000062.1 GCA_011043375.1 Thermotogaceae bacterium
GCATTATTGGAATGACAAAAACAAAAAATGTCATCCCGAACGAATGTGAGGGATCTTATTCCTAATTACTGTACTCTTTAGACTTTTCAAAGACTTCAATAATATTCATCTGCTATTTTTGCTTCATTGAATATCATCATCACTGCTAGTTAACACTATCATATTTTACCAAAATATCGAACACTTTTCAATAATTCGTTATATCGAATAGAAAGATTTAATTTGACTTTACTACTTTGAGGAGTTATTATCGATATATCGAACATTTGAATTTGTATTCCATAAATCGAAAGGAGGGCACGAATGTTACATCTTGAGAACCCAAGGGTACAATTGAGACTTGGTAGGCTTCCATCAAGGATCAAATTGAAGAATTACAAGCGTCTGAGACTCATACGCGAATATGTTGAGGATAGACGATGGAGTAACTTACTGATTTCAGAAGCGAAGAAAATCCAGAAGGATCTTATAGAAAAGATCAACAGAACAATAACATAAGCCAAAACAACAATGCCCGCATCAGCGGGCTTGATTTTAAAATATTACCCATTGAATCAAATATTATCTTGGTTCAACAATAAACTTAATAGCAGTCCTTGGTTCATCGTCAATCTCTACATCCGTAAATGCTGGAATACAAATGAGATCGATTCCGCTCGGTGCTACATAGCCTCTTGCAATGGCTATAGCCTTCACAGCTTGGTTAACAGCACCTGCACCTATAGCCTGAAGCTCAGCACGCCCCTTCTCTCTTATCACACCAGCAAGAGCCCCAGCCACAGCGTTGGGTTTTGATTGTGAAGAAACTTTCAAAGCGTCCATCTTGATATATTACCTCCTTTTTTAGAAGATCACAGATTTATACAATATTTCCATGTATATTACCACATGTAATGCTCGCTCGAGGAAATTATACACCTTATAAAATCCGTTTGTCAATTTTTCTTGATGGTTATGAAATTTCAAATTAAAAACTTTATTACCTTTTTTGCTATGAATCTTCTAAAAAAGTACGAAGATTTATGACCGGATGGTACCACAACCTTATGAACATTTTTCAATGTTAATATTAGGGCTTGAGAACTTCTTTCGGGTATAACTTTGTCGAAAACACCGGAAAAAAAGAGTACCTCCTGATCCACAAATTTGCCATAGGATAATGGATCGTAATGGTAACAAGTCACTGGATGCTTGAAGATGTCTTCTATTCTATTGAAACCTTCTACTACCTTCGTTGCATTTCCACGTATTTTTATGCAGTCACTTTCACTCCTGCAACCCATTTCATTACCTTGGGTTCTGTACATCTCCCTAACATCCTCGAGATATGGTGAATACCAATTTATCCATCTCCAATCTCCACCTGTGAATGCCAATATACCTTTTCGAATTCTTTTATCAATTGCGAGACTCATTGTGGCTATCATCCCACCGAAACTGAGGCCCATTATTGCTATAGGTACATTCGAATTTGTTTCTATGTAGTCGATCGTTCTTCTAACATCTATAACCGCTTGAAGAAATCTAACAACACAATGTGCCGGCGAAGACGAAAAAAAAGGTTCCCCACCATTCCAATCTTTCGGGGCTCTTGGACCATGATAGGGAAGTATCAAAAAGAATGTCCTTATTCCATGTTTTTGAAACCTTTTACCAAACCACATTAGATAAGGGATGTTACCATTACCAATACCATGCAAAAATATAAGGTTATAATGAGGATTCTCAACAAAAAAATCGTATATGTGTATCCTCTTAGATTGACTGACATCCGGTTCGTATGGAGCATCTATAGTTATCAAATTGTATTCCGTTCCTCTTTTTATTTGAGCATTGAAAGGCGTTTTCTCGTATTCATAGGGATACATCGATTTCCACCTCGTATATGGTTTATTTTTTATCCCTTCTTACCTCAAATTCCTCACGTCGATATAAATATTTTATCACTTGATGAACCTCTAAACAGGTTTTTTACTCTTTCTTAATTTGGGATATAATCAAATGGAACGAAAAAAAATCAACTACTTGGAATGATCACAATTAAATGAAATATTTTCAGGGAGTGAGGTAAAATGCGATATTTATACATAGTAACGGTGATTGCAATGGTATTCTCCCTCATTGCAGATTGGAGGAGAACGCTTAAAGCAATCAAAATAGCTATTAAAAGGTTTATAAACATTCTACCCGCTTTTTTGATCATGCTTATTCTCGTTTCGATAGTTCTTTTTCTCGTCCCAGACAAGGTTATTTCAAGATACATAGGAAGTGACAATAAACTCATTAGCACAGTTTTGGCCTCTCTTTTCGGTTCCATTACACTCATGCCTGGTTTCATTGCCTTCCCATTATGTGGAATTTTATTAAAAAAGGGTGTTTCGTATATGGTTTTATCTGCTTTCACAACCACCTTGATGATGGTTGGTGTTCTCACTTATCCAGTGGAAAAGGAATATTTTGGGATAAAGGTAACCATAATCAGAAACACTATCAGCTTCCTTATAGCCATGATAATAGCCATAACTACAGGCTTTTTCTTTGGTGAGGTGTTTCAATGAAACGGAATAATATTATCAGAACGATGGGAATATCCGTTTACATTGCCTTCATAGTTTTTTCTTTCGTGGTTGATTTCACTCCTGGAAAACAGATATTTAAAAATTTCACAGCTTTTTCGGTAGACATGCTCAAAGTTTTGCCATGTGCTTTCATTTTGATAGGTTTATTCGAGGTATGGGTAAAAAAAGAAACCGTTGAAAAACATTTTGGAAAGGGATGCGGTATTAAAGGATACGTA
>DQYP01000304.1 GCA_011043375.1 Thermotogaceae bacterium
CTTGGAAGTTTCAGGTTGACTGGTATTCCACCAGCACCAAGGGGTATTCCACAAATAGAGGTTACGTTCGATATTGATTCAGATGGAATAGTGCATGTTTCTGCTAAGGATCTGGCAACTAATAAAGAACAATCTATGGTGGTTACAGGAAGACAGTCACTCTCCGAAGACGAAATAAAGAGAATGGTAGAGGAAGCACAAAAATATGAAGAAGAAGATAAAAGAAAAAGACAGGAGATTGAAATGAAAAACGAAGCCGATAATCTTGTGTACTCCGTTGAAAAAACTCTCAAAGAGCATGGCGATAAAATACCAGCGGATGTGAAAGGAAAACTTGAGAGCCTGGTGAAAGATTTGAAGAGTGCTATAGAATCAGATAATATTCAAAGAATAAAGATTCTAATGGATGAGTTGAAGACAGAAAGTCAGAAAATAGGACAGTATCTTTACCAAACAGTCGCAGGCCAAGCCGCAGCGGGTGGAGCAGATCAGGGAACAACCGACAAAGACAACTCTAAAAATGATGGTTCTGTAGATGCTGATTATGAAGATCTCAAATAAACAAAAAAGTTGAAAGGAGGGGATACTATGTTACTCGAAAGGAGAAGAAGAGATTATGATGATTTGTTCAGACCATTCAGAGATATTCAAAGAACAATAGACAGGATTTTTGATGAGACATTTAGAAGCTTGGGAAGGGAAGAACTCCTTGAAACGGATTTCATACCAGCAGTGGATGTTTACGAAACAGACAACTCGATCAATCTCGACATAGAACTCCCAGGATTGGATAAAAAGGACGTTAAGGTTAAAGTAGAAGGAAATGTTTTAACGATATCCGGTGAAAAGAAAACCGAACATGAGAAAAAAGATAGAAACTACAGAGTCATAGAAAGAAGTTATGGTAAATTTGAAAGAAGTTTCATGCTCCCAGATATTGTAGATACAAACAAAATAAAGGCAAAATTCGAAAAAGGAATTCTCAAGATAGAACTCCCAAAGAAGGAAGAAGCGAAAGAGAAAGTTGTGGATGTGGAAATCGAATAAAAGGATAATATTGTGGATGGATGTGGGCGGGCTTTTAAGCCCGCCCATGTTTTATTGCAAAGGAGGCTGATGCAAATGTTTAATATGGAAGAATACACAGAAAAAGCTCAACAAATTTTGATGTCCACTCAAGATATACTCATACGTTTCAAACAAAATCAGCTCAGAAGTGAACATATCCTCTTAGCAATCATTGAAGATGGAGAAAATTCGGCCATTGAAATTCTTAAAAAATTGAATGTTGATTTGAACGCTCTGAAACATAAGACTCAGGATCTTGTTAGTGAATACAGCGGAACAACTATGGAGAACAAAATTGCTCAGATATACATAACTCCTGAAGCTAGGCATGCATTTGAAGAAGCTAAGAAAGAACGTAATAGAATGCAAGATAAGAAAATAGGTACTGAACATTTACTCCTTGGGATTTTGAAAATCGAGGAATCGATGGCAGCACGCATTTTAATGCGATTTGGAGTAACTTTAGAAAAGATTTATTCAGCAATAGCTGATCTTAGGAAATCCGGTGAAACGCCGGAAGGAGATAATTTAAATTTCTTAAAAAAATTCACAGTTGATTTAACACAACTGGCAAAAGAGAAAAAACTTACTCCAGTTATAGGTCGCGAGGAAGAAATAAAGAGAGTTATACAAATACTTGGAAGGAAAACAAAGAACAATCCTGTTCTGATCGGAGATCCCGGAGTTGGGAAAACGGCAATTGTGGAAGGATTGGCACAAAGGATTACAGAAGGCAAAATTCCAGAATATATGAAAAACAAAAGAGTACTTGCCCTCGATATGGGAAGACTAATAGCTGGAACGAAGTTTAGAGGAGAATTTGAGGAAAGGTTAAAAGGTGTGATAGATGAAATCAAAAAGCGCGCGGGTGAAGTGATATTGTTCATAGATGAAGTTCATACCGTTGTTGGTACTGGAGCTGCGGAAGGTGCAATGGATGCTGCTAACATGTTAAAACCTGCACTTGCGAGGGGAGAATTACAATGTGTAGGGGCTACGACTGTTGAAGAATACAGAAAGCACATTGAAAAAGATAAAGCTTTGGAACGTAGATTTCAACCTGTCTATGTTGCTGAACCTTCTATCGAACAATCCATAGAGATTCTGAAAGGTTTAAAGAAGGTTTTTGAAGAACATCACAAAGTTAATATAACCGATAGAGCGATTGAAACCGCTGTGAAATTATCATCGAGGTATATAACCGAGAGATTCTTGCCAGATAAAGCTATAGATTTAATAGACGAAGCAGCCTCGAGGGTGAGATTAGAACAATCATATGTCCCATCAGAGATTGTTGATTTAGAAAAGAAGATTGAGAAACTCAATGAAGAAATAAACGAGCTCGTTACTCTTTCAAGATATGAAGAGGCAGCCCATAAAAAAATGGAACTTGAGAAGTTGAAAGAGGAATACAATAGAAAAATAAAAGATTGGAAAGATCTTGAAAAACAAAAACCTAAAATCGTTGATGAAAATGTTATAGCTGAGATAGTTGAAAAATGGACTGGAATTCCAACAACTAAAATGTTGGAGTCAGAAAAAGAAAAACTGAAAAATCTTGAGAAGTATATACATGAAAAATTTGTTAATCAAGAGAAAGCAGTGAGTTTAATATCACAAGCAATAAGAAGGTCAATAGCAGGCTTAAAGGATCCCAAAGGACCCCTGGGAACTTTTCTCTTCATAGGTCCAAGAGGGGTTGGAAAGTCGGAATTGGCC
>DQYP01000048.1 GCA_011043375.1 Thermotogaceae bacterium
CTATGTCCACAAATAGCGGTTGGTGTTTAAATTGCAGAGGCCAAGAACAATTCTCCTATTTTATCCAGTGCTCGCTCCTCTTTTATCAGTTTTTTCGCATCCGCTGGAATTTTCCTATTATGTGATCTCATTTCTGAAAACTCTCGTAAGAATAAACGACTATCAATTTGCGAGAACCTTTCCTCCAAACTGCTTGTCCCATCAAGCAACAGTTCAAGATATTCTTCGTTATCAAGGTTTTTTACCAATACTGTGCCGGGTAACATTGCGCTTAAGGATCTTTTGACTGAGATGTTACCACTTTTTTTTCGTAATAATCTTTTCAAATACCTAAAAAACTGCTCCATTATATTATTTGTTCGTTGGGGTTGAATCAAGACTTCCTTTCCAGCTATCATGACCTTGATTGGATCTGCAAACAGCTTCTCATAATATTTTTGAATCTGCTCAATCATTTTCTGATGGTATTCATTCTCTGACAATTTATACTTCTTAATAAATTCATCTACCTTATCGGAAATGGATTTCATAGCACAATTTTCACCAGCGTCATTTAACCCTTGCTTACCATCTTTCAAAGTGATTCGAAGCGCTTGTCTTAGTTCATTGAAAACGGCTTCATTTTTTTCCAAAAATGAAGCCGTTTGTTTCAAATCCTTATCATTGATAATACGGTCCAAAATCTTTATCAGTTGATAAAAAGGCTTACCCCCTTTCGTATTATATAACAGTTTTATTTTCTCGTAACCGGCTATAAGTTGATTATAGAATAGAAAATGTTTCATATCAAAAGGGAAGCCATAGCCAGACAGCGAAGAAGTATCGAACATGCAATGAATAAACAACAACGCTGTTTTTATGGATGCAAGCTCCGGATTAGCATCGATCTTTGACAGCTCTTTCATCTCTTTCCCAAGCTTCTTCTCAAAATCCTTCGCCTTGTTTTTCAAAGCCACTCGTATTTTACTCTTTGTTAAACGATTGCGAAGGTCCCGATACTTATCATCAAGGAGGTCTTTTCCGATATCTCTAAGAAAATGGAAATGACATATCAAAAAAAGTACTCCGGGGAAGACTTCCTCCACAGCCCCTATCAACCCTTTTCCCATATCACTTACAATTGCTAAAGGAGTGCCATATTTTACTTGTATATCTTTTAAAAAAGGAATGATCTTTTCCTTCTTTTCTGAATTGATTTTTACGCTTGAAAGGATAATCCCGCTGATTTCATCCATTCCTGTAAACAAATGAGGACTATCTCCTTCGCAGGTCCCATCAATATGAAGGATGTAGCCACCATTCAGGGCCATCTTCAGCCTGAGCTTCAACTGGCTCTGCTGATGACAGATAGTCAGGTACGCTATGAATTTTTGTCCAAGATAGCGGATTTCACTTTCAGATATCTTGACGCCCTTCAACTTTAACCCTTTCTTGATAGATTGGTCGTTCATAGTGCGAAGATACATAGCTTTCCCGACATACACTAACACGTCATACCCGTAAGTGCCTTTAAACGGAACCAGGAGTTGTAAATCCTCCGAACGATGGGTTTCTCCGTGGTGGGGGCAATGCAACAAGGTCTCATGGGCAATAAAAGGGCCGGTATTCATTGTGATAACGTTCCTTTCACTTGTCTTTAATACATTTAAGCTGATGTCGCATTGTGTACAGAATTTCACTTCAGGATAGAAGAAAAATTTCAAGTTTTCCGGAAACAGTGTTTTTGGACTCATTTCATTAGTTTGTTTTTTTCGTAAATCAGAAAGAACCTTTATCGCCGAGAATCTGGAGTTTTTTTTAAAAGACCATGAAATGAAAGCAAAATTGTAATCATGGACGGAGAAATATCAACATTTTGTTCACGCCTTAAAATAGAAGATAATTCCTCTTCAGATAATTCCGGATGCTTGATGTAGACAACCAATATTTTGATGGCTATAGCATCGCTGATTTTTTTTACATCTTCTGTCTGAACTCTTTTGATTATTTGCTTTGCAAATATCGTAGGGTCATTGGAAAAATAGATATAAACGCCGCCGTGCTTTTCACGAAAAATACCTTCCATATCTCGAAAATGATGCATGAATGATCTGGGTAATAAGTTTACAATGTCGCCTATCTCATTCCCGCTCAATCCATCTTCTGAGGTAAGGATCATATGTTTTACTGTTTGTCGAAGACCTCCATATTTTGAGAAAAGAATATCTTGATGGCGCCAAATTCCATGAACATCAAATTCGGGGATCTCGGGTAGTGTGTAATACCGGCTATTGTTATTGTAGCTTCTTAATACACCCAACTCGGCAAATTGACGTTGAACTGTTCTAATGGAACAACCACGTGTTTTGGAAACCTGACTCAGAGTTAACACTTTAGTTTTATTAAATATTTTCTTTAAAAAATGTGATTTCATAGCCCCACCCTGTCGTAATATATGTTTTCAAGATGTTACCATAACATATATTACGCCAGATCGGAAGCAAAAACCCTTGATTTTCAAAGATTTTAATGAATTCTCTCAAAAATTAAGGAGAATATCAGACATATAATACGACATTTGAAGGAGTGTAGCCTTTATCTAATTGTTTTCAATGGACTTTTTATTGGCAACCGCTATTTGTTTACATAGAGTTTTCCACATGATTTACAGGTCGCCGGCATCCCGGGACTTAATAACGCTTTTCTTAGAACAGTGACACCTGGTTTCTCACAATGGGGGCATTCATACATTGTATTCTTCCCTATAAACTTTGTCGAAA
>DQYP01000097.1 GCA_011043375.1 Thermotogaceae bacterium
GACATTCATTTTGATTACAAGATAGCAATAGAGAGTATAAAAGCAGGTGTCGATAAAGTGAGAATAAATCCTGGAAATATAGGTGCAAAATGGAAAGTAAGAGAGATAGCCAAGGTCGCGAAAGATTACAATGTTCCGATACGTGTGGGAGCCAACAGTGGGTCACTTAAAAAAGAGTATTTATCCAAGTATGATGGAGATTTTGCTAATGCACTTGTTGAAAGTGCCCTCGATGAAATAAGAATCCTCGAATCCGTTGGATTTGAGGATATCGTTGTAGCTCTCAAATCTTCCGATGTTTTAACCACGATTAGAGCGAATCAACTGATATCTCAAAAAGTTGATTATCCTCTACATCTCGGCATCACGGAGGCTGGTCCGAGCTTATTTGGTACAATTAAATCCTCTCTGGGAATAGGTTATTTACTTTTGCAGGGTATAGGAAACACTATAAGGGTTTCGCTTTCCGATGAGCCTGAGCGAGAAGTAATTGTGGGAAGATTGATACTGCGTTCAATTGGTTTAGAAGAAGGTGTTGAGATAGTCTCATGTCCCACCTGCTCACGAACTGAAATAGATGTGATAGAGGTGGCTAAACTCGTCTTTGAGAGGACCATCCATATAAAGAAAAAATTGAAAATCGCTGTTATGGGGTGTATAGTCAACGGAATCGGTGAATCGGAAAATGCCGATATTGGCATTGCGGGTGTCAGGAACGGTGCTGTACTCTTCAAAGATGGAAAAATTATCGGAACTTTCTCGGAAGAAGAAGCTCTCAATGAGTTGTTGAAATACATCGAAACTATAAGCCACCCTGAAGTTGAAAGGCCTTCCTAAAATTTCATCATCTCAACGAATGTTTCAATGAATTTTTCATCATTTTCAAGTCTCACATGTTTCAATCTCTCATCTATGTTTTTTAAAAAATCTATCCCGGATCTTTCATCAAGACAAAATTTAACTGCGCCTTTCAAAGCAGCATTTCCTATGAGTTTGAACCTTTCCTTCTTGATTTTTGGCAATAGACCTACAGTCACAGCATTTTCTATGTTCATGGTATTTCCAAAGTTTCCAGCCAAAAAGAAATCTTCAATATTATCCAAGGTTATTCCTGATTCCTCACTTAGTACTCTCAGAGCAGCGGAGATTGCTGCTTTTGATAATTGTATTTCTCTTATATCCTTTTGATATAAATATATAGGATCTGTTGGATCATCGAATATCAATATCCTATCGTTTTCATCGGAGAACTTTGAGTTAATTCTGCCGTTTTTGTGTATAAAGTTATTTTTTAGAAACTCCGATAGTATATCAATCAAACCAGAACCGCATATTCCTTTGGGTTTTGTGTTTCCAACGGTTTTGATGTGAAAAGTGTTGTTGATTTTAAAAGACTCTATTGCACCATCTATGGCAACCATACCGTGAGCGATTTTCATACCTTCAAACGCAGGCCCAGCAGCTGTGGATGTTACAAATACTCCATTTTTATTCCAGATTCCCATCTCACCGTTTGTCCCCAGATCAATGACTGCTCCACGTTTATGAAACAAAGAGTCTTCTAAGAAATAAAGTACCGCTGAAAAATCACTCCCTATGAACCCTCCTATACTTGGTGGAATAAATATCTCAAAATTTTCATCGAACCCATACTTCTTTGAATCGAATCTCGTTGGTTTATGAAGATATGGAGATTCATATGGTGCAAAAGCAAGTTTTGAAATATCGAGATTCAGAAGTAGATGCATCATTGGATTGTTCCCAACTATTACCATTTTGCGTATTTGAGGTCTATAATTCAGTTTCGAAATACCTGAAACCAAAATCGATGATATCTTCCCAAATAGTTGTCGTGAGAAGAATGCACCTTTATTCTTTTCGATTATCCAGGTCATACGGGATACCACATCAGCTCCAAACATTATAAGCGGATTCAGACTCATTGCCTCAAAAAGCCAATCTCTACTTTCAAGATCTATAGCTCTCATATAGATCGTCGTAGTTCCAAGATCGACTGCGATTCCCAAGGTGTTGCTTTTCCTTCTGTGGTTTTGATTGACTTTGATGAAGATATCAAAATCGAACTTTTCGGAAAGTTCCAATGAGATATTTGAATTCACAAAATGTTGACATGCCAATCTGATCCCGTTTTGTATCTCTTTATTGCTTAGAAGCTTTTCCTCCGCCTTCGTGGGGGTGGGGATCGGATCTATGAATCTCACTTTACACTTTCCACAGACTCCTCTTCCTGCACAATAAGATGGGATATTCATACCGGATCTGTTCAAGATATTCAACAAAGAGACTTTTGAAGGAGATGTGATGTCAATCTTGTAATTCACTATCGTTATCGTGTAGTTGTTCATTTATTGTACAGCCTCCTGAATGTATAATGTATTATCGATCATTCATGTTATTATTTTACTCCATTACTCCAAGTTCTGACACTTCAATGAGTTGTTCTATTGAAACCTTGTAAGGCTGGACAAGAAGATGTACGATTGATAATATGAAAAGTGATAATGTTGAAAGAAAGTTTCAAATTGGGAGGGTAATATTATGGATTACAGAGAAGCTATATTGAAAGTTTTTGAGAGAGGTAATCCGGGGAGAATAATCTGGCAGCCACGCCTTGAACTTTGGTATGAGTACAACAAAAGGCGAGGAACACTTCCAAGAGAGTTGAAGAATGTTGAGCTCATCGATGTGTATGATATACTCCATGCTTCTGTGAGATATTTCACAACACCTTTGAA
>DQYP01000214.1 GCA_011043375.1 Thermotogaceae bacterium
ATAAATGAACGAGCTCATGTACTATTACATATTCCAAATACTCTCTTGGTTTCTTTATAAGTTCTAGATTTATCCAAATCCTTTTGGCATCATGATTGCAGCTTCCCCATTTGGTCTTCATCTTTTTTATCCTAACTTGATTTACTGTTACTCCTATGATTTTCTCCCACTTTGGCACTAAAATTTCTAACTCTTTCTTTAACTCATTTCTTAACCATTTCTCATAATAATTTTGCCTTTGTCGGAGAGTATAATGTTCAGGTACACAGAAATAGATGTGTTTTTTATTTCTTATTTCTATCTTTGGCTTATTAGTATAATTCGTTTTTAAAATATATCTCCTACCCTTAAAATAGTGGCTTTCTCCTGAAACATATTCTCTTTTAGTTTGTCTTTTTTGTTCTTGAAATGATCTAACATGTTTCTTAATCCAGTGATATTTTTTAATTATAAATGTTCTAATAACATCATCTGAAACACCTTTTGGGACAGAGACTCTTGCTTGTCCATTTGGTGGTAAGACACTCAAATGTAAATTTTTAATATTTTTTTTATACACCAATACTTCTATATCTTTCACTTGAATGATTTTCATTTTCATAACTTTAATACTCTGAATGTTTTTTAACTATTTCAAATATTTTTTCCACCACTTTATCCTTATTAAAAGGCATATACGGTGCCGACTCTTCTCTTATTGCATTTTCTTTTGTGCTTTCATTATTGAAGCATTCTTCTATTGCCTTTGAAATAGCGTTCTTTACCTGTCTTTCCTTTATTTTGTGTCCTCTCCAGTTATCTTTCTTGGTCTTTCTTATGGCTTCATCTATCCTATTTGCAATCTCTTCTCTATTTTTTATACCTTCCAAATTGTCGTAAATTGCCTTTTTTGCCATGCTATTTCTTATACTGAGAGGGTATGGGTTATCAGCGCTCTCCCCCTTTATAAGTTCCTTAGTTAGTTTTTCAATTTCTTTAAGATAATTTTCATAGTCAATCACTTCTTTCTTTCTTTTTTCAATCAAATCTTTGAAAATCTTAGACATTTTATCATAGTAGGCAGGATTGACATCTCTTTTATCTATAATTAATCGTCTTATGTTGTTTTCAATTGTTTCGGCGATAGCCTCCTTATTCTTCTTAATAGCTTCTGGTAATAATTCACTTGCCTTATGCAAACCCTCAAGTGCTATTATTTCCAGCAGCGATGTATCCTCAAAAGATGCTAAGGTTCTACTTTCTTCTGCTTGAATATATGAATCTATCAAGTATCTCATGGCTGGATCAAAAACTTTCAAATCCAAATAGTCGCCGCTCATTAACTTCAGTTCATCTCGTATTGCAGTATAATGTTGAATTTTTTTCTTTATCTCTTCTTGTTCTTTTTTGGAATATCCAGCTTCATCCAATTCATTGGCTATATTTGTATATGCTCTCACCAAGGAAGATACTCTTTTATAAAATTCAAGCCTGAGTTGCTGTTTTTCTTCTGAGTTGTCACCAATGAAATAATCTTTGTATTCGTTTAGTCCCTTTGGATGTTTTACACCTTCAGTTAAAAGTTCAAGTTTTTCAACAGTCTCATCAAGTTTTTTCTTTGCATCTGTCAATCTATCCTTTAACAAGCCCTTTACATCTTCTCTGTCAAATTCTGCAAAAGCACCAGAAGTATAATCTTTTATAGCCTCTTCCATAGAATTAAATAAATCCCTGTAGTCCACAATGTAACCATAATCTTTATCCAGTTCATCGCCTTTATCTTTATCATCCAACCGATTAACCCTGCAAATTGCCTGAAACAACCCATGGTCTTTCATAGGCTTATCTATACAGAGATAGGTGGCGCTCGGAGCATCAAATCCTGTGAGGAGTTTATCAACAACGATTAACAATTTCATCTGTCCTGGCTCTTCAACAAATTTTTTCTTCACATCTTTTTCAAATTTATCAATCCAATAGTCTTTTGTTGCTTCATCCTCTGAGATGTTGTAGAAATCAGCAATCATTTTTCTGTATATCTCATACTTCTTTAGGTTTTCAGCATCTCCTTCCTCTCCTGTTTCCTCTCCTTTAATAGTTGCAATACCAGGACGATAAGAAGTGACAGTGGCAACTTTATCAAATCCCTTTGATTTGAATATTTCGTAATATTTGCAGGCCTCATAAATACTTCCTGCCACGAGCATAGCGTTGCCTCGCCCAGTGGCAAGTCTTGGTTTTGTTTCAAAATCAAATATGATGTCTGCAACAATCTTTTCCATCCTACTCCTTGAACTGTAGAGTTTCTTTAAGGTTCCCCATCTTTTCTTTAACTGTGCCTTAGCAATATCAGATAGGCCTTTTGTTTTAACCTCGAACCACTTATCTATCTTTTCTTCAGAAACTGCCTTTATATCCACATCTCTCGCTTCATACCTTAAATCAAGTATTACGCCATCTTGCACACCTTCATCAAATTTGTAGGTGTGGATGTATTTGCCAAATGTTTCAAGAGTTGTGGGTTTATCTTTCTTTAAGAGAGGAGTCCCTGTAAAACCTATAAAAACTGCATTGGGTAAAATCTTCTTCATTGCTCTATGAAGTTTTCCGGATTGGGTTCTATGACACTCGTCCACAAATACGAATATGTTTCCTTTTGGCTCGAAATCTTTTGGGAGTTCTCTTTTTAATTCTTCTATGTAATCCTCATAGTCCTTATCTGTCGCTTCAACTCTTCCGAATTTGTGCACTAAAGA
>DQYP01000019.1 GCA_011043375.1 Thermotogaceae bacterium
CATCAGGTCCTAAAAGACCATCGTATAGGTTCCCTGCCAGTTCTTTGCTCGTCCAGATGGTTGCAAACGAGAAATAGACATCTTCTCCAGTAAATGGGGTACCATCCGACCATTTCAAGCCCTTTCTAATTTTGAAGATGTAGGATTTTCCATCATCACTGATGGTCCAATCCTTTGCAAGCGCGCCTCCTCTTATGGAACCATCTTTGTTGAAGTCAACTAAATAATCTAAGAACCAACCTATAATGTCAGTGGAGCTGGTTTCGTATGCTGTACAAGGATTGAGAGTCTTTGGACCACTCAAAGTCCCAACGTAAAGCGTACCACCATACTTCCCCGTGTAATTCTCCACCAAGTATTCTGGCTTCTCTTGTGCAAATGCGACCACAAACAACAATACAAAACTCAACGAAAGTAAGAATACCAAACCTTTCCTCAAAGTACTCACCCCCTAAAAATATTGTGATTTCATTTATGATAAAGAAAACAGGCAACCTTATGTCCTTCTTCAACCTCGACGAACTCAGGATATTCTTGCTCACACAGTTTCGTTCTGTACTTACATCTTGGATGGAAAAAACAGCCAGTTGGCCTTGCAATTACGTTTGGTGTTCCACCGATGAGCATCGATCTCTCACGCTTTTTTCTCGGATCTGGTATTGGCGCAGCCTCCAAAAGTGCCTTTGTGTATGGATGTAATGGATTCTCAAATACTTGATCCACCTTTCCTTCTTCCACAAGCCTACCAAGATACATTATACCAACTCTATCACTTATAAACCTAACAACTGCGAGATTGTGAGAAATAAAAATATAAGTTGCTTCAAGTTCTTCCTGAAGCTTCTTCAAAAGATTTATTATCTGTGCTTGGACCGAAACATCAAGGGCAGAGGTAGGTTCATCTAAAACTATGAGTGAAGGTCTAACGCTGACAGCTCTCGCAATCGCTATCCTCTGTCTTTGGCCACCGCTGAATTGATGAGGATATCTGTCAACATGATATGCTTTCAACCCCACCTCTTCTAATAACCCTCCGATTATTTTTTCCGCTTCCTTCTTGTTTTTGGCGATTCCATGGAAGAGTAAAGGCTCCGATAACATATTACCTATGGTCATCCTCGGATTCAGTGATGACATTGGATCTTGGAAAACGATCTGCATTTTGGTTCTGAAGGGTTTCAAATCCTTCTCTTTTAACTTCGCTATATCGACCCCATCGAAGATTACCTTTCCATCAGTTGGATTCAGCAATCTTATTATCGTTTTGCCAGCTGTAGTTTTACCGCATCCGGATTCTCCAACAAGACCGTAAGTCTCGTTTTTCTTGACTTCGAGTGATATACCATCGACTGCTCTTATATAAGCCACCGTCTTCTCAAAAATAAACCCCGCTTTTACTGGAAAATACTTTTTCAGATTCTCAACCTTGAGTAAAGTGTTCCCGTTGCTACCTATTTTTGACCACCTCTCACATCTGCTAATGATTTTTCTATCACTTCTTCAAAACATCTAACATAGTGCCCCTCAGAGACCTCCACTAACTCCGGCAATTCCTTCTCGCACTTTTGAATTCTCAGATTACAGCGTGGAAGAAAAGGGCAAACATTTGGAGCATTTAGTATGACTGGAGGTTGACCCGGTATCGGGTTGAGATCGCTTTGTTTCACATCCACCCTTGGAATACAACTCAACAAAGCCTTTGTGTACGGATGGACAGGATTTTCAAAGATGGTATACACATTGGCGTACTCCACAGTTTTACCACCGTACATAACCATTACTTTATCGGCAATTTCAGCTATAACAGCGAGATCATGGGTTATGAAAATTATGGATGTGTGGAACTCTTTCTGCAGCGATTCCATTAATTCGAGTATTTGTGCTTGAACCGTGACATCGAGAGCTGTTGTGGGCTCATCAGCGATCAAAATCTCGGGGTTGCAGGAGAGTGCGATAGCTATAACAACCCTTTGTCTTTGTCCACCGGAGAGTTGGAAAGGATAATCCTTCAATCTCCTTTCAGGATCAGGAATTTTAACCTTCTCAAGCATTTCGAGGGCTATTCTTCTTGCTTCTTGTTCGTCCACTTTCCTGTGAAACATGATCGTTTCAATCATTTGGTCTTCTATCGTGAACATCGGATTCAACGATGTCATTGGATCTTGAAATACCATACTTATGTGTTTACCACGTATCCTCGTCATTTGATCCTCTGAAAGCTCTGTTATATCTATAAACTGAGAATTTCCAGGTGAGAACTCATCGGTTTTAAATAAAATCTTTCCACCTGCTATCCTTCCTGGGGGATATATCAGCCTCATTATGGACTTCACCGTAACGCTCTTCCCAGAACCCGTTTCACCAACTATACCTATCACTTCGTTGGGTTTCAAATCGAAACTAACACCATCGACAGCTTTAACGGTTCCCTCAGCTTGCTCGAAATATGTCTTTAGATTTTCTACAATCAGTACCGGTTCTTTATTGTTATCCCTCAATCCCATCACCTCATAAGTTTGTAAGAGTCAAAACTAAACTTTTACAATATATTATATCATTTTGAATAACTTTTGGTCCAGATTTGGTGTTATAATTTCTTTGAAAACTTCATTGGAGGTGTTTTGGAAATTAAAAGAGGAAGAATTCCCGAATATCTTGTAGAGTTCTTCAAAAGAAACGCATTCAACTACTTTTTTGGATTGTTTTGGATAATTCTCACGGACGTCGTGCA
>DQYP01000122.1 GCA_011043375.1 Thermotogaceae bacterium
CAAACATCTCACTCACCAATTAACAATAGACTGCTCAACATACAAACCAATAACGGTCAAAAATGAACAAGAAATCTGAATACTTCCAAGGAGTGATGCCAAAGTTATCCTGACAGTATCGAGATACTCCATGAAGGATTTATCTTGAATTAAATACTTTATTATGAGTTTTACTCTCTTCACCCTTTTTGGGGGTGAAATTGGGGGGATTTCACTTTCCCCTTTCATCACTCTTCACCAAAAGGCGATTCTCTCATTATTTCCCCACTTCATCATGGTGAATCACCCTAAAATCACCGGGTGAAAAAGTGATTCACTGGCGATTTCGGCGTTTTCCCTCACTTTCCTCTTAAAATCACCTTAATTTCACCTTTCACTGGGTGAACCATCCACAGATGATCTTATATCCCCTCCTTTCACCCTTACTTTATAAATAATTTCACCCTATAACTCGAAGAATTTCATCTATTATTTAACTCCTAACGTATGTAAAAGTTTGATATTTTTCTCATTAAGAATAAAAATTTAAATAAATCAAACATCATAATTAAGACATAGCTGATGAGCCATGAATGGTTCTCCTAGTGATAAAGATCTGCATTACTTAGTAACTAAAATTATTAACCCATCCCTAAACACCATAATTGCCAAGTTATATGACAACAAGGTTTTGCATTATCGGGACTACAATCTTGATGTAAAAGAGTACTCGATTCCTACTTTAGTTGCAAAGGCGTTAGAGGATTGGAGAGATGAATTATGGCATAAATATTCTAGAAAAAATTTGAGCGGGGTTTATATGGAATTTATAAGCGATTACTCTTCCACCATAAACTACGTGTACTCAAGACTATATCACGTCAACAGAGAACTCGCTGAAGATGTAAAGCCTGATTTAATCCTCCTTGGACAAAAAATAGAGGAATACCTGACAGGAAAGATAGAGGTATTCTCTAACTTCACTTTCGAAGTAGAAAAGAACAAATCTGAAACTCTCCCGCAAGAAGAGATCATTAAAATGCCTGAAACAAAACTTAAAGAAAATAAAACGCATAAAAAGGAAGAAGAGTCGCCAGATTTTGGCATTTGTCCTAGGTGTGCTGTTTACGATGGGGATAAGAGGAAGAAGAAACTATATCAGTGTCCTTACTGTGGTGAATGGTTTTGTGAAAAACACGTTAAACCTTCCCTAATGTTAACCTTCGGAAAGTATAAAGAGTTGTGGGGTAAATATAAAGATTTGCGAGAATTTTTGGATAAAGAATGGCATAGGGAAGATGGTCATCCTTGCTATCCCTACACTCAGAAATTTTGGAGAGATTATGAGAATAAAAGAAAACCTGCTTACGTTGGCAAAGATAACATTGCCAGAATGACGCTCACTCATGACGCAGCACGTTCATATTCTTCTAGGCATGTTGGGACTTCTAAAAAACAAAGATCTGAGGAAAACTTTGCTATTATAAAAATCAGAGACTCTAAAATAACAAGACCAGGAAGATTTTACATCGATGAGAACGGATGGGTTTCTATTATTGTAAATGGAACTTCTTTGAGAGCTTACGTTCCTCCTTCAAGAGTTAAGATTTACAATGAAGACGGCAAGAGAGTTCTTGAAATTGATAGGATTACGGATAATGATATACGAAATTTTGACCTTAAAGAGCTTGGAAAAGCAGATATCCCGCCTCCACCTGAGCCTTTTAAACAGATATCTAAATTTCATGAGAAAAAGTCTAAAGGAAAGTATTTAATAGTTGGAATCGCACTTCTGTTGTTAATTCTGGTAGGTTATTTGTACTCCCAAGGGAGTTTTGATGACATTAAAACTGTAATTTTTGGAAGCTCTCATGATGACTTTTCGCAAGAAACTAACACGTACATGCCAAGTTACACCGATATGCAGACTCTAAGCCAAACTCCTCCCCAAACAACAGAGACACCTACAAACACTCCCACAGTTACTGAGTGTTCTAGCGGTTATTGGAGGTATATCCTTGAGGATGCTCTTAAATGCGCTTTAACTGAAGAAGAACTTTCGAAGATCTCCTACCTTGCAAATCAATTGAAAGGAAAAACTTTACAGGAAAGTGCTTGGAATATTCTAGAGTGGCTTGATGAGAACATAGAGTACAATTATTCCAAAGCACTTTTGCCTGCACCAACTATTTGGACGCTAAATGGAAAAACCACAAGTGTTACAGCAGAACTTGGTGTGGAAATTCAAACTCCTTATGAGACTGTCCAAAAAGGAGCAGGTGTTTGTAAAGATTATGCGATTTTAACTACTGCACTCTTACTGGAAATGGGTTATTCCCCAGTTTATGTGTTTGATATTAACTTTGAAAACTCGCAAATTGGACACGTAGCAACGGCAATAAAGATTAATGACGAGTACTTTCTCCTAGATCAACATCCTCCAGCTATGGATTTGGGGACATATTATAGAGATTGGTCAATATACCGAAAAGAAACACTTGGGGAAACATTGTTAATTTCAAATGTAAATGTTTATGAAGTACGGAAAAGTGGAAAAAATGTTGCAATCAAGGAAATTGACGTTCTGACAGCTGAAGACTTCAAATCTAAAGATCACGAGTTTAGTTCTATGGATCTGACAAGAATATCTGAAGGTTTGAAAGAAATGTTCCAAGAGAATTACCCAAGTTTGATTCTTGATAGTGGAATTAAGTCTCTAGATACAAGAACCTACTTG
>DQYP01000266.1 GCA_011043375.1 Thermotogaceae bacterium
CTTCTTTCTTTAT
Source organism: Thermotogaceae bacterium (assembly GCA_011043375.1). Classification (GTDB taxonomy): domain Bacteria; phylum Thermotogota; class Thermotogae; order B21-G9; family HyVt-16; genus HyVt-16. The sequence goes on from DQYP01000266.1 coordinate 14, forward strand.
TTGTTTCCAGTATTCTTTGCAAACGGGTTCGTTGTACTCTTTTACTATGATTAATATATCGATATCGCTTTCTTTTTTGAAATGTCCGGTTGCTGCGCTGCCGAAGATGATTATCGAGATTATCTCCTGATCCACGGTCTGTTTTATGATCTCGATCAGGGTCCGGGTGTGGGGGTGCATGGTCGGGTTCTACTTCAGTTGTGCGTCGAATACGTCTACTTCGCCATATTCCGGGTTTGTGTCTGTTCTGAGTTCTTTTGCGCGGTCGATCGCTGCGGTTTCGTCTGTATATGCTTCGGCGAGGATTTGGATGCCGCTTCTGAGCATTGTGTGACCTCGGGGGTTGTGGGGGTGTGGTCATGTGGGGGCTCATGAGGTGGTTTTATCTGGTTTTGACAAACAATTACAGATTATTTCTATAAAAATATTTAATCCTGGTATGATGGTGTTTTTCAAGTAACGTAAAGAGTGTCTGTTCATTCCAAAAATCCACATCAAGGAAATCTTTATCATGATATGCCCCGGAATGTATTTCGGTCACAGCATCTCCGCTTAAATCACTATTTGTAACGAACAATAAAAAATTACATCCATGTCTTTTTGCTTTCGTTACATATTCTAATATATCGTGAGCTGAAAAGGTTTGTCTGGTTGCAGTGTATTTGCATTGTACCAATGTTTTGATATCTTTAGTTTTTCCAGTAGGCAACTGCAATGAAACATATCCGAATGCGTCTTTCCCTTGGTCCGGTCCTCTGCCGCCTGAAATTATTTTTGAGAACTTGTTTTCGGATCGGAGTAGTTCAATAACCAAATTCTGGAATTCCCATTCATTTATCGTTCCCCAATCTGTCTGTTTTTCAATAGATTCCTGCCGCCATCGAAGTACGTCACTCAAAAGCGCATCCATTTGCTCCGCTCTCAAAACATTTGGAAAGATGTTCCAATTGATAAGAAAATGATCCATGTAAGCATCATCGAGGCATTGAAAATTGTTAGCTATAGTTTCAATTAACGGGGAAATATGTAAATAAACGCTTGAATCATGTTTAGACGTATTGGGGATAGTTTCTCCAAAAATATATTTAAGTACAATGTCACCGTATTTACATTCCTGCGAAAATAGGTCTCTTATGGCATCATAGGCAATTTCTGATAGGACATATCGTGTACCATAATCGCGATTTCTCAAATTTATTACTTCGCCACAATCACATTCAAATTCCAACACACTTGGATCAGTGTGCCGCGTCTCTTGACAATATGGACAATCGAAAACAACCCTCTGCTCTGCAAAACCAACGGTATCAATAGCACGTTTATCTTCTTCATCTAAATATTCTTTAGAGAGCATACTTCCATTAATTTTTTTAATAATGAGTTTGGTAAATAATTTAGATGAACTTTCATCACCTAACTCCGTTTGAAGTATGTCAATTTCGTTCATATTACCATCTTAAAATATTTTTTAATTTATGAAAAAGAACCATCCTATCAGCCGGCACTAAATTGCTCTTAAACTGGATTTTGCCCTTTTCATCACGCGTTAAACCAATGATAGCGCGGTCAGTACTATTAATTTCCAGTACTCCGTGTTCTTTTTTAAAATCTCTATCTTCTATATTTATATGAAACACATCGTTTCGAGTATCTCCATCTTCATTTGCTCTAGTTAACGCTGTGGTTGCGTCCTCACCCTCTCTTTTTTCGTGAGTAACTTGTAGCACATTCTGATCGAACTCTCTAATGTTTTGGTCATCAATACTAATAGGGGTGATTTGACTAATGTCGAATTCTTCTTTGATATATTCTATTACCTCCTCGACAAAATCATCTCCTGCATTTTTCGGAGTGACTTCTATCATTCGATCATCAAAATGGATTCTGCAATTAATAATTCCGGTTTCTGTGCGCCTGCTAAAATCCTGATATATTGGATCAAAATCCAATTTTTCTTTTGCTATAAAAATAAAAGTTAGGAAAACATGATCCGTATCTTCTTTATAACATAGCCATAATTTTGGTTTGTCTTCAAGTTCTTGGCTCCAAATCGGTTGACCAAAGTCGCCGAACAACTCTGAATCATCAGAATTTTTATATATATTTAGCTTATCGTCCTCTTTTCGAACAGTCAGGTTATAGGTTCTACCATCGCTGAGCTTCAAGGTTGTTTTACCCTCTTTCTCATCGATCGTCATTTCGGCTGAATCCCCATCTACATGAGCGCTGATAATCCTGTCGTCATCAGATTTGAGGATTTTTGCATTTTCTGCCCACCCGAGACCAAACTCTTCTGTGAGGAACTCTATGAACTGCTCATCATCGTTTCCTGGGACATCCCCCCAGCTAAAAAACAAATACGGTTCTTTAAATTTGAATATAAGGGTACTCCGTGTTGCAGTGTGCAGATAGGTAAAATAATAGTAAACCTCGGCTAATTTCATTTTTTCACATAACTCTTCGATTGAGTTTTCAGAGGGTTCTATTTCATATATTTGCTCTAAATATTCTATAAACTTTTTCCCACCCCTCATATTATTATGTATATGTTCCATATATACTTTTTTAGCTCCAAAAACTAATTCGTTTTCATTTTTGAAAGATATCCGCTTTATAACCCCCTGCGGGATATGTTTTGCCACTTCAGCCATCGGTTTCACCCCTTCGTCGCTGAGGGCGTCGATTTCAGC
>DQYP01000109.1 GCA_011043375.1 Thermotogaceae bacterium
CCGCGAAAGCGCAGAAGATAAGCCCTTACAGGGCTCGACATACCTCCTGCCCAAATCGGAGTTCCAATGATTACAAGGTCAAAATCTTTAGGATTATGTTTCGGTTCAACTATAGCTGGAACCTTCTTCCCCACTGACTCATACCCAGAGCGAAGGAAACCAAGGATTCCTTTTCGCTTTGTCTTATCCTCGATAACCTCGAGATCAGCATCTAGCTCGCTGGCTATCCTCCTAGCTAGAGAAAGCGTATTTCCTGTTCTCGAATATACCACCACGAGTGTTTTCATACGGTTTTACCTCCTCTCCAAATTGTCTATCTCGTTTCCTTTTGATATTCAAAATAAGAGTAGATGATTGTATAGGCTGCGACCAAAATTATAGGAACAAGAATGAAGAATAACGCATAGCTTTGGAAAAATACTCCAATAAAAGCAAATGCTCCGGCAGTCTTGAACAATTTTCCCCCTATTTTGTGAGTCTTTTCCCATACTTTTTCACTGCTCAATGTCCAAGGAGTTCTGATTCCGATAAACCAGTTTCTCTTTGCGTTTTCTGTTAAAATTCCTATGTAGTAAAATAAGATGCCCATAGCAGGTGCTAGTGGTTGAACCATGCTGAATCTAATTCCTATATTCCAAAAGATAGTTAGAAGATAAACATAAAACAAGTATACAATTATCAACACCACAAATCCATCATAGTATTTTCTAAACTTTTCAATATTATGCTTCAGCGGATCTATTTTTGGAATTGCAATGAAGAGCAAAAATAATATCATAGAGAGTAGTGGCATTAAAAACAAACCCCAGAATTTTGACATATACCCATCTACTTGTCCTTGAGCATTCCAATGAGATGCTATTTTCTCAGGCATTTGAGGATAAAAATAAATACCAATGATGAAGGAGAGCAAGATTACTCCCAAGACGATTACTTCGCTTTTTCTCATAATTCATAACTTAAACTTCCTAATGTTTAATAACATTTCGCTTCTAAAAAAACATGCCAGGGAATTTCATTATAACGTTTTGCGGATATAGAATGTTGTCAAAGGCAATTTTGGAAAAACTTTGATTTCCTTTCTATCTGGTGTTGAGTGATTAAGTAAAGTTTTTGCAATAACACTAAGTTGAAATGTTATACCAAATCTTCTTAGATGTGGTTTAAACAAACGATAAACCAATGACAGCATTGTAGCACTTGTTAGCATAGCAATTGCAGCATTCAAGGCAAAATCTTTTTATATAGAAATATTTTTATACTATAACGTTGCTGTTATTTAATAAGAATTTTAGGAGGTTGTATAATGTGTTTACAATGGAATAGATTTATCGTTCTCATTCTACTCTTATCCTTGTTTTTTCCAAGTTTAACAGATATTTCGTTTTCTTCTTCGATACAGGTTGCCAAGTTTAAACAGGCTCATCTTATGGGTTCGGGTAAAGAGACCTACATTGTTCCAACAAGGGATAATTCATCTATTACCTTAACTCGTTATAAAGGAGATATGAGATCTATTATTTTTATTCATGGTATGGGGAGTAACCATATCATATATGATTTTGATGAGAATCACTCACTTGCTCGTTATCTTCAATCCAAGGGTTGGGATGTGTGGTTATTGGATCTTAGAACTCATGATGGTGATGGAGATTTTCTTTTTGCACCTTGGAGTGACCGAGAGTACATAAACCGATATTGGGATTTTGATAATACACTCCTCAGGATTGATGTGGTTACTGCTGTTGATTTTGTAAAAAGTCAGACCGGGTGGGATAAAATCTTTCTTTCAGGTCACAGCTATGGTGGGTATCTTGCTTATGCTTATGCAATGCTTGTCGGTGAGGAAAATCTCAGTGGGATAATTACAACAAGTGCTTCACCTTATGCTAACCCAGAGGTTTTTCAACAACTGTTTAGAAGTGAGATGACCGAGTATGGATATTATGATGGAGAATATGCATATGTTAGACCTGATGGAAAAACAGCTGCTTATCCTGCTTCCCTGCTAGGATGCATATTTTATGCGTTGACCTGGAAGTTTTTTGATCATTCTTTATTGTTTTATAATCAAATCACTCCCCTTTATATCCAGAGGAAGTGCTTATTTCTAGCTGATGCTGAACCCGCAGGTGTCTATGTAGATATGATGTTTGGCCGGGAGCCAAATAAATATGATGGTTGTTGGGTTGACCCACAGACCCTCTACAACTATTCTAAGAATCTAGATAAGATTAGCGTCCCCATTCTTTTTATAGCTGGGGGGGAGGATCCGCAGGATCCAGCGAGTGATATATATCAAGCCTATCAATCTGTTGGAAGTATTGATAAAACATTCTACAGTTTCCCAGATCATTCACATATGGACATCCTCCTTGGTGATGACGCCAATGATTTGATTTTCCCGGTCATTGCGAATTGGTTAAAAGAAAGAGGATCCTAAATTAGGCTTTTTACCACAGAGAACCCAGCCTTCTATTGTTCTTCATTTTAATAAAGACCTAACTGTTTTCATACTTCTAGCAGTTATGTAAATTGGTTTTCCAAAGTGTTCTGATAGAATCTTTCCAGTTTTGAACCTACAGTTGCATAATGTATATCTCTTTTCTCAAAAAATTATATTATCTGTATTGACATTTTAATGTTTTTTCAAATTATGATTCTCAGCTTTTTTGCACAATTTAGGCA
>DQYP01000042.1 GCA_011043375.1 Thermotogaceae bacterium
CTACTTATCTATATTAAAATACATAGCTCAAGGTGCAAACAGTTGGTCGGCTGTGAAAAATATCTGTTATGCAAACAGAGATTTTGTCGCTGATTCAAGGCTCTATTCTCTTCTTGGAACGCTGGAGAAAATGTCACTCATCGAAAAAACTGCCAAAGGCTATAAGATAGTTGATCCGGTGTTGGAAAAACTGCTGACATGAGTTTTTGACGCAGATAGAAATTCTGATAGAAACTTAGGAGACATCTATTCATTTTCATTTGTTATGACAGAAATAATCTTTATCATATTTTTGAATTTATACCTTTCAAATAATTTCTGATCCACTCTTACAAACTTCCATTTTTCTCCTGTCAAGTTAGAAGCATCTTCACACCATATCTTTATTCTCGCATCTTTATGTTCTACATCTACATCCACTCTGCCTTTCGTTTCAACTATTATCTTTTCTCCGGTTTTCATCTTAACAATAAAATCAGGATAGTAAAGTCTAAGATTTCCGTTTGAATCTCTGTACTCAACAAAGAAACCGATCTTAGGAACAATCTTGCTGAATGCTTCCACATCCTCTGCTCTATCTAAAAATTTGGCAAAGTCTATCTCAAAGTTGTTGTCACAGGGAACATAATTAAATATGCACTTATCGGCTGGATAAACCTGTTTGGACCAAACAAATGGAGGAGTGCCTAAAAGCTTAATTACATCTCTTCTTTTTGGTTCTCTCTCTGTGAACGTCATTTCTTTGAATGCATCAACAAAAAGTCTAATGAGTTCTTCTTGAACCTTTGGGTTACTCAAGTTATAAAGAGTCCTTGGGTCGTTTATATCTACCTCCACATCAAATAATTTACTTTGAACGTACTTCTTTACAATTGGATAGAAATTTGCGAATGCTCTACCAATCTTTAACCTTTTGAGTATCAGATCGGTATAGTATGCTATAACATTTTTTGCATCCTTTGGAACAGGTAAATCCCATTTTCTTTTTATTCTCTCGACACCTTTCAGCATATCCACAGCTATGTACTCCATTTCAAGAACTTTATTTTCAAGTGGTATTTTGAGCGAAGGGAGGGAATCTATATTAACTCCACTTATATCAAATTCCCTAATTACAATTCTTGAACTTAATATAGGAATCTCTATGTCCTTATCCAGCTTGTCTTCATCTACAAAAATTGTGGTTAAATTCAGGGATTTATCCGTATCAAATTCTGCAAATTTAATTCCTTCCTCAGCTTCTAAATCTTCCAATATTTCTGTCAACCCCGGCGGTCCTATAACTTCTAATATATTTATGGAGTGCTCAATATCTGGCGGTTCATCAGGAAACATTTTTCTTAATCCTCTGCCAATGACTTGTTCAGGCAAAACCTTCCTTTTTGAGCCATATGGTCTTAGCCCAACAATTACATTCACATTTCTAACATCCCAGCCTTCATTTAACATCATGGTGCTTACAATAGCTTCAATGCCATTAGGAAATAAGTCTTTTAATTCTGGATCGCTTTTTATTTTTTCAGGTTCGTCTATAAGTTTTGCTGCCTTCCTTGCAGGCTCAAGGTCTTTTTTCTGTATGTTTCCCGTGCTATCTGTATGAATAAGTAAAACTTTTCCCTTTAAATCAGGGATTGAATTTACATATTCAAAAACTTCATCGGATTCTTTGTTACTTGAACATTGAATAAATAAAACAGGAGGTTTTGATAATGGCTTTAGTGCCTTCTTGTATTCTCTCCACCGTCTTATCCCTGCATCTATCCATGCTCTGTATCTTTCTACTGCCTTTTTAGAGGCTATCTCTTCTGCATTTTTAACAATACCTTTAAGTGGTAACTTAACAATACTCATTTCTATGGCTTCCTTGAGCGGAAAATCCACTATGATCCATGGAAACAATGCCCCAGTTTCTGTTTTAGGTGTTGCTGAAAAATCAAGCTCCATATTGATGCCTTTACCATATTGAGAAACGAGGTTTTCATGAAGATTCAGCAAAATTTTCTTCCATGCTTTCTCAAAACTATAAATGTGGTGAGCTTCATCTTTGAGAATCATAATATTCGGACACTTTGTAAGGACTTCTTTTATCCTATTTTCCAGATAAATATCGTGCTTTTTAACTTCTTTTAATACTAACAAGTCATCAACGTATTCTTCAACTTCTTCCTTTTTGCCTTTTCTTTCCTCCAACTGCTGGATGTTCGTTAGAAATAATACATTTTCGGGGATTATATGAATGGGGTCTTCTTTTAAAATAACCTGAAGATCAAACTTGTCCTCCCATTTTGGCGGAATAAAAGACCATTTCTTAAAGATAGCACCATCCTTAAAATCTCTCTTTAATCTATCGTAGATAACATTTTTCTCTCCTGTGATAAGTAGAAACTTTGAGGCGTAATCTTCTTTGTTTTCAAATTTATGATTGAAATAGGACCATACTATTACCAGTGCCATAACAAAGGTCTTGCCAGAACCTGTTGCCATCTTGAAGGCATACAATGGGTACTGATCATAAGAAGGATCATAAGCCTGAATAGGGCCAGCTCCAAAATCTCTTGCCATATCTATGAAATTTCGCTTTTTCATTACTCCATAGACATAAATTAGGGTTTCAATTGCCTCTCTCTGACAGAACCAGAACTTAAACAGCTCACCATCTAACTTATGGTCTTCCTCAAACCAAAA
>DQYP01000284.1 GCA_011043375.1 Thermotogaceae bacterium
GCTTCTTCCAAAGTTTCTCCCACTGCAAAGGCACCGTGCCCTTTTACCATTACAACCTTGTAGTTTTTTAAATACTTCGGCAAGGTTTCTTCCATTTCCTTGGAACCACTCGCAAATTCAAACGCGATCACAGGACATTTGTGAACATAGTAACCTCCTTCAACGTCTATAGGTATTATCTCATCCCTGACTATTGAAAGAGCTGTCGCGGCAACAACATGGGCATGAACAATTGCTAAAGCTTCGGTTTCGAGATATATTCTTTTATGAACGTTGGATTCTGTTGAAGAAATGGTTAGGTTGCTATCGATTTCAAACAGATTGACCTCTATTATATCTTCCTCCGTTAAGTAGCCCAACATTGAACCCCTTCTGGTTATGAACATTCTTTTTCCAACTCGCATACTGATGTTTCCACTATGAGAATTATTCAACCCCGCTGTAAACAATGCATCACCTATTTTCTGAAACTCCTGTACTATATCTTTACTCACAGCCATTTGACATCATCCTCCAGTCCAAGTTCCTTTATCTTTTCAGAAGTAGGAACACCATTTTCATCCCAACCTCTGTATTCGTAATACTCTCTCAAAAGATCATCGAAAGGTATCAATCTATCCTTAGAAGGTCCCTCTTTCAACGCCTCTTTCAAGAGTCTTCGAGGAAGTGTGTCGTCTTTCTTGTCAAAGCCGAGTTTTAAATTTATCAGTCTTTCGAGATTATGAATTCTTTCACCAGCTTTCTCGAGATCGGCGGCAGTGAAAGTTTCTCCCAAAACAGCACTCACCAATCTTGCCCAGTTGTCCATCGAAACAGCAAAAGATGTGAACCTACAGAGGATAGCAGAATCGTAGAATGCTCCTATATCTTGGCTTCTCGCAACATGCGTTCCTTTACCAGCAACGGCGAATCTGTTGATTCTTCTTGGTACGCCAAGTTCTTCGAATCCAACTGAATATCCACCTCTTAGATGGCAAGCTCCTCTATTTGAAGTAGAATAAACAAGCGCCATACCAAAGGACCCTCTCGGGTCATAAGCTGGCAACTCGAGGCCTTTGACATTCATCGCAAATTCTTCTCCACCATATTTTTGAGCCAATCTTTTTGAACCGAGCGCTAATTCAGCGCCGACATCTTCTTTTAAGGCTGTCAATTTTGCATACTCAACAAGTTTTTCGGCATCTCCGAATTTTATTCCAAAGTCGTGTATTCCTCTCTCAGTTGCTTCCATCGCATAGGCTAATGTACCACCAAAAGTTATCGTATCCATACCATACTCGTTACAAAGATAATTGGCTTTCGTTATCGCCTCAAGATCATCTATCATCAAGTTAGGACCAAACGCCCAAGCTGTCTCATATTCAGGGCCATGCCCTTCGGCATCTGTTATTCGTGTCCTTCTTCCACAAACTATTGGACATCCCCAACATCCCTCGGCTTTTATGAGTATCTTCTTTGAAACTGCTTCACCATCAACCTTTTCAACTCCCTCAAACTGACCCATTTGGAAATTCCTCGTTGGCAACATTCCAAAGAAATTTATCACCTTCATCAAAGAATTTGTGCCGTGTGCTGGCAAGGTCTTCGAAGTTATTGGATGTGCTTTCAAAAGCTTTATAATTTCATAATGTACATTTTTGAAATCTTCAGGTGAGTCTATTTCGGGACGTTTCGTACCCCTGACGGCTATTGCTTTGAGTTTTTTCGATGCCCATACCGTTCCCAAACCACCTCTTCCAAATCCTCTATCTCCATCAACCATAACAGAGGCATAAAGAACCCCATTTTCTGCTGCCGGTCCTATTGAGATAACTGACATGGCTCTGTGCCTGCTCTTCAATTCCTTGGTCGTTTCACCCGTGCCTTTCCCCCAAAGATCCGATGCGTCTTCTATGGATATTTGACCATCGTTTATAAGTATGTAAGCAGGTTTTTCAGATTTACCAACAATTATCATTGCATCGATTCCAGAGTATTTAAAAGGTGCTCCAAACATTCCACCTGCATTAGAATCCAAAATGGTCCCTGTCAAAGGCGAACGTGTGGTGGAACTTATTCTTCCTGCCGTAGAAGCAGGTGTGCCAGTTAAAGGTCCTGTTGCTATTATTATTGGATTTTTCTCTGATAAAGGATCTACATCAATCTCTGGAACATATTTGGTGTAAAGATATGTTCCCAATCCCCTACCACCGATATACTTTTTCAAGATATCGTATTCAATCTCTTTGATTTCAACCCTTCGATTGCTGAGATCAACTTCAGCAATTTTTCCCCAATATCCTTTCATGTGATCACCCCTTCTATTAATTAAAAAGGTATTGTGTACGGTCCCTCGGGTATCACCGCAATTTCAAGACCTTCGGATACGAACAGATCTATTTGCTGTTGCAAATCGATCACTCGATCTGCAAACGTTAAATTCCAATCATCCTCTTTCAATTCTTCAGAGTAAACATATATCTCTGCTTTTCTCAGAACCTTCACTAATTCCTCAACTTCCCATTGATCTACAATGAAGTTATCCATGTTGGAGATGTAATCTATATAAGAATCGTACGAATCGAATTCTCTAAGTTTTTCTAAACAGGTTCTAAAATTATCACTTCCAAGTCCATCGACACATTCCGTCACGATGAGGATTTTACCGCCGTCTTTCACGATGTTCAAAGCACC
>DQYP01000212.1 GCA_011043375.1 Thermotogaceae bacterium
CCAAGCTGATCTATGAGAATGGTAAATATTATCTTCACCTTGCAATAGAGGTGAAGATTGAAAACGAAAAGGTCAAGGAACGCACAAATGTAGTATCTGTTGATCTTGGAATACTCCGCCCTATAACTGCTTTTGATGGCAAACAGGTTATTACGTATCACGGCGGCGAGTTAAGCAGCAAACTTAGGTATAAAAATAAACGTTTAGCAGATATTCAGTGTGCTATGAGCAAATGTAAAAAAGATTCTAAACGCTATAGAAAACTTAAGCAGGCCAAAAAGCGTTTTCTTTCAAAAATCAACAATCAGATTAGAGACATATTGCACAAAATAACTAGTCATTTCATTAACTGGTGCATACAACAAAATGCATGCACCATTGTAATTGGAGACATAACGAATATCAGGCAAGACAACAATAAAGGAAAACTTGTTAACCAAAGATTGCATCAATGGATGTTTAGAAAGGTTATAACAATGATTAAAAACAAGGCTGAATTATTCGATATTAAGGTTAAGCTAATATCTGAAGCATATACCAGCAAAATATGCCCTATCTGCGGAACTCTTAATAACATCAAAGATAGAAACTATAAATGCGCTTGCGGTTTTGAATATCACAGGGATGGAGTAGGTGCTATTAATATTTACAAAAAGTATCTTGGCGACAGCCAAGTAGTTGCGGAGTTGGCGCCCGCCGTAGGTGTAAGATTTCATTCACACCTACGTGGCCATGGAGTTAAATATGTTCCATGGGAGCTGGCTATAAGCCAGTAAGAATCCCATCTCCTTTAGGGGATTGGGAGTGTCAAATATGCTACTTATTCTGCATTTGTTTTCCAATACATAAAATCCAACATAGAAAAAAAAGAAATGCTAAGAAAAATCTCTTTAGAAAGAGATCGACTCAGAACATTAATTGAGTCAATTCCACAGCCTGTTGTATTCTTTGATAGATCAGGAAACCTTGTGTTATACAACTCGAATTATGAAGAACTTTTAAAAGTCGCGAGCGAAAGTTTAGAACAAATTCTAACCATATTTAAAGATACAAAGAATATTCCAAGAGAGTTTGCCTTAAAAACACCATCTGGTATGAAATGGTTTAGTTTAGAGTTGAAAGAAATCTTAGATAAGAAAAACACTTTTGATGGAATATTAATGGTATTAACGGATATTACTGAGCAAAAATTACAGATACTTTTCTGGCAGGACAGAGCTTATCAAGATCCTCTAACCGGTATAGCGAACAGGAATCTTCTTGAAGAATTAAGCGAGAATTTTCTGGATCTTGGAGAAAAATTTTCTGTGATTATGATCGACTTAGATAATTTCAAACAATTAAATGACAAATATGGGCATGTGTTTGGAGACAAGATTCTTAAAAATTTTGCCAACATTCTCAAGAATTCAATTAGGAAGGATGCATTTTTAATAAGATATGGAGGAGATGAATTTACAGTAATCATTTCCAAGCATGGAAATGATCTTGCCGAAACCATAATAAAAAGAATACAAAGTAAACTCGAAAAGCCTTTTGAAATAGATGGTAGAAAGATTAAATTGACATTTTGTTCAGGAATTGCAAATTCACCTGAGGATGGAAAGAACATAAAAGAATTGATTAATTTAGCTGATAAAAGGCTTTATGAAAATAAAAAAGAAAAAGCTAAATATTTGGAATGACAAAAACAAGAAAAATGCCATCTCGAACGAATGTGAGGGATCTTATTTCCAATTACTATTACTTTTTAGACTTTTCAAAGACTTCAATAATATTCATCTGCTATTTCTGATTTACCGAATATCAAAACCACTACTAGTTAACACTATCTTTACATTAGACAGGATGTTAAAATGGATAATAACTATTAATTGTAAAATTGTATTTCGGGCAGATCTGGTATAATTTCTTAAACAATACTGGGAGGTAAAAAATATGCCAAAAATAATCGAAGGTCTGACTTTCGATGATTTATTGCTGGTGCCACAATACAGCGAAGTATTACCCAAAGATGTATGTCTTGAAACCCGTTTGACGAAGCAATTGAAATTGAATATACCATTGATGAGTGCCGCCATGGACACGGTAACAGAGAGTTCAATGGCAAAAGCCATGGCAAGAGAAGGTGGTATAGGAATTATTCACAGGAATATGCCACCAAATCGTCAAGCCGAGGAAGTAAGAAAGGTTAAAAGGGCAGAAAATGGTGTGATATTCGATCCGGTTTTCGTCAAACCAAATGCAACGATAAAAGAAGCATTGAATCTCATGTCGAATTATAAAATAGGTGGAGTGGCTGTCGTAGATGATGACATGAGGTTGCTGGGAATACTCACCAATAGAGATGTGAGATTCGAAAGAAACATGTCTAAAAAAGTATTGGAATTAATGACACCAAGGAAAAAATTGATAGTAGCAAATAAAGGGATAACGTTGGATGAAGCACGAAAGATTTTGCATGAAAACAAAATTGAAAAACTCCCATTAGTTGATGAAGAAAACAAATTGATAGGATTGATAACTATAAAAGATTTGATACACGTTGAAGAACATCCAAATGCCTCCAGAGATTCACGAGGACGTTTAATGGTTGGAGCAGCAGTCGGGACAGGTAAAGATGTATTTGAGAGAGTTGAAAAGTTAACCGAAGTTGATGTTGACCTAATAG
>DQYP01000085.1 GCA_011043375.1 Thermotogaceae bacterium
TATCAATACTCTTAGTTAATAGAATCAAGATATTGTGGGGGTGTCCCCTATTTAAGGAATAATAAGGTTTTTAATAGATTTCAATACTTTTAGTTAACAGAATCTTGAAGTTATCAGGGGGTAAAGAAATGAACGGGATTTTGAAAACAGAAAATCTGAAAACCTTTTATATTCTCGAATCTTTAGGTGAGAAAAAAGTTGTTAAAGCAGTTAATGGTGTTAATTTAAATATACCTCAGAATGAAATTTATGGTATTGCCGGTGAATCCGGTTGTGGAAAATCAACACTTTTGAAAGCACTTCTTGCTAGTTTGGAGCCACCGCTTCAACTTATCGAAGGAAAACTGTTTTACCTTATCAATGGAAATTACGTTGATGTATTTTCGTTTCCTGAAGGGAAAATTAAGAAACTTCGATGGTCTTATATATCTTACATACCACAGGGATCAATGCATGTTCTTAATCCTGTAAAAAAAGTTAGGGATACGTTTTTGGAGTTCTTGGAAAGTCATACAAAAAGGAAGGATAGAAAAGAGTATTTTTTACTCGCAAGTGAACACCTAAAAGAATTGGGACTTTCCCCAAGAATTTTAGATGTTTATCCTCACCAACTGTCTGGTGGAATGCGTCAACGAACAGTTATAGCTCTTGCGACTCTTCTACGCCCTCATATCATTTTGGCTGATGAGCCTACTACTGCTCTGGATGTGGTCGCTCAAAGAGCGGTCATTCAATTACTCAAAAAAATTCAAAGGGAATTTCAGAATACTATTGTTATGGTAACACACGATATGGGTATCCATGCACAAATTACCACTCGAATGGCAATAATGTATGCTGGAAAGATAGTAGAAGAAGGTCCAACGAATGAGATTTTTTCCAGACCATTTCACCCTTATACCAAACATCTGATCCAATCATTGCCTAAAATAGGAGATAAAAAACTAAGGGAGGGAATACCTGGAAGCCCTCCATCGCTAATTTCATTGCCCTCAGGCTGTGCATTTCATCCGAGATGCCCTTATGCCTTTGACAAATGTAAAAGTGAACTTCCCGAACTTATAGAAATCAATTCCCAGCATAAAGTAGCGTGTTTTTTAAATAGAGGCTAACCTTTTTCTCTGAAAAAATCATCAAAAACTGCTAGTTGTTACCGTAGTAACTGCTACGCTCCAATCTGAAAATCCTTCAGAGTTGTAAGCTCGGATTTTGTAATAGTATCTTGTAGAACTTTTTAAACCTGTGTCGGTAAAATATTTTTGATTGGCAGATACACGTGTTAATAGTTTGTATTTTCCATTATTTCCATCTTTCCTGTATATTTCAAAACCAGTTTGACCATGATTTCCATAGGACCAGCTGAGTCTAACATAATCACTACCCCAACTCAATATTATGAAATTATCCACACATGGCAAGACAATGTTTGGGGGCACTATCGCTAATACCTGTGCTGGTGAATATGATTTTGAGACACCTCTAACAGCGTACACTTTGTAAGTGTACACTTTATCTTGTTGAACGGATGTATCTATAAAGTGCTTGTTAACTGTTGTACCGAGGTTTCGCACTTCATTATCATCCGATTCTCTAAAGATCTCATATTCCGTTACATACTCTATATCACAGTCCCAAGAGATCTCGACACTCGTTGGAGTGATAGAATCTATTTTTAAATTCTTCACGCTATCAGGTATCGGGAGATCTATCGTTATATTGAATGGAGATGACCAATCGGAATACTTTTCGCCTCTTTTAGCTCTCACTTGGTATTGATAGGTTAATCCTTCTAAAAATTCAGGATCTTCGAATTTCGAATTTTTAATGTCTCTCGCGAGGATTTCATAATCTCCTAAGAAGCTTCTTTTTCTTATTTCGAAGCTTTCTTCTGATCTGTTTTGATCATTCCATTCAATTTTTATTTTTCTCTCGGTTTTATCGAAATATATATTCGTTATTGTTGGTGCTTTCAATTGTGCCTCGAGCGTTATCAAGTTCACGGGGTTTGACCAGGGAGATTTATTCAATTTTTTGTAAGCCCTGATTCTATAGTAATATGTTGTATCAGGTTGTAGATTTTTATCTTTGAAAGATGTTGTATCTGTCGTTGCGATCTTCTTAAATGGTCCATCGGCCATTTTCCTTTCCACCTCAAATCCATCATAACTTCCGGAATAACTCCATTCTATTTCAGCGGATGTTTCAGACACATCGATCACTTGGACATTCGTTGGCATTTCAAGGGGTTTCATTGGAACACAAGAGCTAATGAAAATTGGTAGAAATATGCTTAGAATTATCACAAAAAGTATTGAAATGATATTTTTCATGGTCTTGCCTCCACGTTTACATTCTTTAGTCCGATCAATATATTATTCTGAATCTCACTGATGTAATCCTTTGAAACCATAGTAGTTTAAAAATTGAATCAAGCAAAGACGTGTATAATATAGAATGTGTAACATTTGAAAAACTTGGAGGTGAATTTTTTGGTTAAGAACTATATACTCGATACGAATGTTTTAATACATGATCCAAACTCCATTTTTTCTTTTGAAGATAACAATGTGATAATTCCATTGCCGGTGATAGAGGAAATAGACAAATTGAAAAAGAGTTCCCATGAAGTTGGTAGAAATGCGCGAGAAGTTGCAAGGATACTGGATA
>DQYP01000111.1 GCA_011043375.1 Thermotogaceae bacterium
GCAAGACATATTCACTGATTCTTTAACTGCAATAGGCTGGATTCTCAATCCTCACAAAGCTCCAAGCCAGGAAATTTCAAAGCTGGTTAAGAAAATTAACAAGCTTGTATTTCTTAAAGAATTGTCCATAAAGCATTGGAATAAAAATGAACTGGGGAAAAATCCTGCCGATTGCAAAAAGAAGAAACCTTCAAAAGGTTATCACAAGCACTTTTCCAGGTTTCATCATTATAGCTCCTGATATCAAGAGCAAAAAGTGTAAATGTATTATCTGAAATTCTGATGAAAGGAGGTGAAGATATGAATAGCTACTACAATCAATTCAATAGACAAGCAGGCAACTACGACAAAAACGATATATTATCTCTTATCAAAAAAGCACTTAGATTTGTAGCAGATAACAGCGGACCTTTGGCCGATGTTCTTGATTCAATTTCTATACTCATTCAAGCAATAATTGACTATCGCGATGGGAAATATAAAGACTTCCCTGCTACCGCGATTATAGGATTTATAGCCTCTTTGATCTATTTAATTTCCCCCATCGATGTTATACCAGATGTAACACCCTTCGTAGGACTTATGGATGATATAGCGGTAATCATTCAAACAGTTTCTGCATTCGACAAATACATTTCCAGATATCAAGCCTGGAAAGTCAATAACCCTGATTCCTGAGCGGGGGAATCCCCGCTCTTTCTTTTGCAACATAATCTTTCTGACTTTTCCAAGCAACAGGTAAAGAAAAAAATGAAGAAAAGAGGTGATGATTATAAGAGTAAAAAACTCAGAAGCGTTAAGGCAAAACGGAGTTAAGTATCTTTACTACCTTACCCCAACGGAAAACTTGCCTTCTATACTTAAGGAAGGAATCTTTAGCAGGAACGAGATCAGCAAATGGAAAAACTTCTCTGACCACTCAAATCAAGAAGTTCAAATACGCAGGAAATACAAGAACTTACACAGTAAAGTGCCGTTGTTTTTCAACACAAGAAATGCAATGACCTATTGCTGGGAATCCAAGAATATTAAATTTGTTATTCTTGCACTTTCAGTAAAGCTTACTGATCATTATTCTTGCACAATAACAGATAAAAATGCAGCTGCTGATTTCGCAAATTTCTATGAATTAACCCCGGAGAACATCGAGAAAATCCGCTTGAATGAAATAATCACCATAAGATCTTTCTACAATAATTATAGTAAAAAACAGAGAGTTGCTGCCGAACTCCTTGTAGATACAGGTCATATTGCTCCAAAGTGGATAAAAAAAATATTTGTGAAACCCCATCACTATTATCATGTGATAAACAAACTAAAAAGGGCAAATGCAAAACGTGAGATAATTAAAGATGATGGAAGACTGTACTTCAATTGAGGTGAGAGAAGTGTTAGTGATCAATTCCAGAGACTTATTCAGTGTATTCGCAGATGAAATGCCAGATGCCATAGTTAATACAGTAAACACTATGGGAGTTATGGGAGCTGGCATAGCATTAGAGTTCAAGTTGAGATTCCCAAAATATTTTGAAACCTACAAAGAAAAATGCAAAGAAGGTGTAAAAGTCGGAGAAGCCTGGCTTTATGAAGAAAATCCAAAAATAATCTCTTTATTTGTAAAAGAAAACTGGAAATTCCCCTCCAGGCTTGAATGGGTTTTGTTATCTTTGAAAAACCTGAAGAAGATTATTAATCAAAAGGGATTGGGTAAAGTCATTATGCCTGTTCCAGGAACAGGAAAAGGGAAGTTAAACAAAAATCAGGTTATTGAGATTATTCAAAATTTATTCAAAGAAACTGTCTGCGAAATTATAGTCTGCAAAGATGAAGAAATTTCAGAAAAGGAAAAATTAGTGCTTGAAACCTTAAAGCACATGTCCCTCAGTGATTTTCTCGAAATTGGCATAACAAAGGGAAGGGCACAAGCAATACTGCGAAATACTGCAAACTTGCATAGATTCCGCGACCTCTTGAAATTGCAAGGCATCGGCATTAAAACCTATGAAAAACTCTTCCTGTACTTCAATCAAAACAGCAACACAAAGATGCAAAACAGGCTTTTCTAACCAAACCTTGAATTCAACATCTGCAATCTCATATCAATAAAGTGTAAATGTATATTTTGAGAACAGTATTTAATTGCGAATGGAGGGATTCGCATGCTTAAATATGGAATAAGCTTTTACAGTGAAAATGTCGAACCAGCAGAATTAGCCGAGTCAGTGAAAAAATTCCTTTCTAGTAGAGAAGAAAAAGGCACACTTGGAAAGACGGAAATATCAGTCTATATTGGGCCTGAAGATTTTGTGACGGTTACTTTCAAAACCTATCCAAAAAAGGGCCTTGATATGTCCGAAGCAAGAAGAAAAGCCGCCAAAGTTATCATTGAATTTTCAAAGTATCTCCCATCTGTAACCGGTGATATTGAGGTTTTTATAGAAGATGTAGATGGTATTAGGAGTCTTTCTTTTCCATTGGAAGCCAATACATAACACGCTCCAACAAGGGAGGTGAGCTTATGGAATTATTCATCAGCAAAGATTTGGAAAGGAAATTGAATGCTAACGCAAAAAGCAAGCTCAAAAAGATAGCCGCAGAAATTGAAGAATTTGAAGATGAAATAGTGAATGAGAA
>DQYP01000277.1 GCA_011043375.1 Thermotogaceae bacterium
ACGGCCTTGGTTTAAAGGAAAAAACACTCTCTCCTGTAGGAGGAGCGCTTCTCATGGGTTTGAGCCGTGTGGTGAGTGTGAATGAGAAGATAGTGAGAAATCTCAAAAAATTTGATAGATGATCTCGTCATCTTAGAAACTTCGACACGAATGGAGATGTTTCACCACGTCTCATGAAGTGGCCGGATGGACCTTCACCGAGAAATTCTGAGAACCAAGATTCATGCTCTATCTCTTCGTTTAATATCGCAAGTGCTAGATCGTACGTTCTATGGTCTTTACCCGCCGTCATATTGCATATGTGCGTGTAACCGCGGACTGCACATCTTTCAGCGTCAACCAGCACCTTTAAGATCTCTTCAGCAGTTGGGTTTTCAGGGAGCCTAGCTGGTGGACAAGCTGACATATCATGGAATTTTTTCATATTATCTGGTAATCTCCCTCCAAGTTCATAGATTCTCGGAACCAATGCTTCGAAATGATTCCTATCCTCTACCCTTGCAACTTCTGCTATCTCCTTAATTGTCTCTCCTTCCAGCCCGACAAGATTGGCTCTGAGTATCGTGTAGTAGTAATAAGTTGTGAGTTCTGCTGCTGCATTTTTGATAAGAAGTTCAAGCAGTTTATCCACATCTATTCCCGCTTTCTCAACCATTTCTCTTGCAACTTTTGCCATAATTTCCCTCCTTTAAATTATGATAAACTATTGAAATTTTAGCATAAAAAATTAGAAGATTAAAATACTTCATAACATTTCTTGGTTTCTTATAGCAAAAAAATTATCGAAAAATTTGAGAAATGCCTTCTTGACAGGCTTAAAAGTTGCTTTGAAAAATGATATCGATTTAATCAATTGATCCTATAAAACACATATGGCGAGATACGTTGTGAAGAGATATCAGGGAATTTGTGATCAAGAATGAGCTCAAAAAACTATGCCCGAGATGAAACATACAAAAATGATAGTTGAAAGACTGCGTTATCTAGAAAGAGGTTGTATCAAGAAATTGCTGTAAAATTTTCCTCCACCCCTCTGTGCCCGGATTTCAGAAACTCGTCCATGTCAAGATATTGTCTGCCAAGAAGCCATTCCACGTACCTCTCCCATGCCTTTGTCACCTTTCTGAGTCTTTCGTGGTTGAAAAATCGGAAACGATTCTTAACTTCAACTTGCAGGGATTTATTACAAGAGAGATGAGGAAATCGCACAGTCACTTGTGATACTCTGCTTTAGTTGTTTCCAATATTATTTCACAATTTCGCAAAAGTTGTATAACTGCTCCATGTGCTTGTTTTTCGAAATAACACTCTACAACCGCTTTCCTGATGTCACTACATCTTCATGTGACAGTGTTTTTTCTTTTGTGATGGTCACTTGTTTTCCCTATTTATCCTTTATGGAACCGCTATAATCCATTGTATTATCGCAGAGGATAAAATGGATGTATATACCGAAATATGTATATCGGTATAAAATATCAATGGGGAGGTGAGATTATCAAGGAAAAGCATACAATTTCTATATCATCTGATACCTGGAGATTGCTCGAATACCTCAAATATGCTACACGTCGGAGCATAAGTTCCATAATCGATGAGTCAGTTCGTCATTACGTTCAATCTAACGCAGAATGGAGAATCTATGCAAAACTTACTTCTGTTCCTACAGTTGATGACAAAGAACAAAAAGAGATAGAAAAACTCCTCAATTCACTAGCTGATGATGATCTGAAGGTGGTAAAAGTTGAGGAGCTGACCGTTAATGAAGAAAATACAAATAGCATGGACAAAGAAAGCTGAAAAGTCTTTTAACCGTCTTGATTTGAAAAACCAAAGGCGTGTAAGAAATGCCATAAAAGGTTTTCTGAAGTACATTCTTGGGGAATCTTCAAAAAGGCCAGATGTCAAAAAACTAAAAGGAAAGTTGGCAAGTTTCTATCGTTTGAGAGGTGGGAGTTGGAGGATCATCTTTTCAATAGATGCGCAAAAAGATACACTGATTCTTACCATCATTGAAATTGAACGAAGAAAAGATGTTTATTAAATGTTTGATGTGGATGTCCGCATGGATACAAATGTAAGCAGTAAATATGGTGTGTGAAAAAAAGTAGGGGAAACACTTTTTCTTTGTGGATTTTCTTATTATGGAAATGCAGACAGGGAGCGAAGAAGAATTATCTATAGGCTTCTTTTCGATGTTTGACACGGAAAATCACGATGTCTTTACCTTGAAAGAAGAACAAGACTCGCCACTGACCAACACGTAATATGTAAGCACTTTTGAAAGCTTTATATCTCCTCTAGGAAGCTTTTCAACAACGGATCTTATACGTTTCTGAACATCCTTAGGAAGGCTTTGCAAATCCTTTAAAGCCTTCTCGTGCCAGACAATCATAGCCCTAACTTTTTCATGACCTCATCGTGTGGTATCAAGTTCTTTCCTTCTTTGGCTTCTTCAAAGGCTTTCAACGTTTCAGGATCGTTCTCAATCTCAAGCTGTAGTAAGAAATCGTCTATCTCCTCAAGGAGCTTTTTTGCTGTATCATCATCAATCCCTTGAATGATTTTGATCAGTTTTTCCTTCACGGTAGACACAAAACCACCTCCATGG
>DQYP01000276.1 GCA_011043375.1 Thermotogaceae bacterium
AAATGGATTCAACATAAGTAAAATGAGCGAAACAAAAAAAACAGAATTCAGAGGAAAATATATGGGCTTTATCTTTCAATTTTACAACCTAATTCCTGTTTTAAATGCTGTCGAGAATGTTGAGATTCCACTATTAGCAAGGAACATACCGCCAAAGATTGCAAGAAAGAAAGCAATGGAATTGTTGAAGGCAGTTAATTTGATTCACAGATATAAAGCCTACCCTGAGGAACTATCAGGTGGCGAACAACAGAGAGTAGCGGTGGCCAGAGCAATGATATCTGATCCTCTGATAATATGGGCTGATGAGCCGACGGGGGCTCTTGATACCAAAACTGGAAGTGAAATAGTAGAGCTACTGATAAGCCTAAATAGAATGAAGGGAACCTCACTTGTTATAGTAACCCACGATGAAAGAATCACTCGATATGCTGACAGAGTTATGTATATGGATAGTGGAAAAATAATCAGTACAATTGTTCTTTCAGATAAGCTGGGAGCGGATCGGATGGTCGCGGGATCTTTAAAGGATCCCGAGGAAAGTCCGGACTCCGTGGACGGGATGCCGGGTAACACCCGGGAGGAGTGATCCTCGGATAGGGCCATAGAAACGGAAACCGCCCTTTTTCGAGGGCAAGGGTGGAAAGGTGAGGTAAGAGCTCACCAGCATTGGGGTAACCCAATGGCTTGGTAACCCCCATCTGGAGCAAGGCCAAACAGAAGGGGCAATCAGGGTGTTCCACCGAGTGTTCCCCTTCGGGTGGGCCGCATGAGGGATGCGGTAACGTATCCCCAAGATGGATGACCATCGATGACAGAATCCGGCTTATAGATCCGCTCCCTTTTTTAATTTTTTGGTATAAAATAAAAAGATGTGTATGAAAATTTTTAATGAGGTGAGTTCTATGAAAAACGTATTATTGGTGTATCCAAGCTACCCAGATACTTTTTGGGGATTCAAGCATGCTCTGAGGTTTGTATTGAAAAGAGCTGCTTTGCCTCCTTTGGGATTACTAACCGTGGCAGCTTATCTTCCTTCAGAGTGGAAGATTAAATTGGTCGATATGAACTGCGAAAAATTGAGAAAAAAGGATATTATTGAAAGTGATTACGTGCTTATGAGTGCTATGAATGTGCAACGTGAATCCGTTGAAAAAATCATTAGACTTTGTAACGAATTGAACGTTCCAGTTATAGCAGGTGGACCTTTGTTTACATTGGAACCTGAGCGTTTTGAGAATGCTGTACATATCGTCGCGGGAGAAGCCGAGGAAATAATGCCAGAACTAATAAAGGATATGGAAAGGAAAACCCTTAAAAGGTACTACACACCCAATAAATTTCCAAATTTAGTAAAAACCCGCATTCCGAGATGGAATCTTTTGAACTTCAAATGGTATTACTCCATGAGTATTCAGTATTCAAGAGGATGTCCATATAACTGCGAATTCTGCGAAATTGGAACGTTGAATGGTCGTGTTCCAAGGGTAAAAACCGCGGATCAAATTATCGCAGAACTGCAGTCTCTCTATGATCTTGACTGGAGGGGCCCTGTCTTCTTCGTCGATGATAATTTCATCGGAAAGAGGAAAGAATTGAAAAGCAGGGTTTTACCTTCCATAATTGAATGGCAAAGGATGCACGGCTATCCCTTCGACTTTTACACAGAAGTATCCATAGATCTCTCTGATGATGATGAATTGATAGACTTGATGATCAGGGCGGGGTTTGATAAAGTTTTTATCGGATTGGAAACACCCGATTTGGAAAGTTTAAAAGAGGCTAACAAACGTCAGAATATCACTCATGATCTTGAGAAATCAATTGAGAAACTCCATACATGTGGTTTGGAAATCCAAGGAGGCTTCATCGTGGGTTTCGACAACGATACCCCAACAATATTCCAACGCCAATTTGATTTCATCCAAAGAAATGGTATTCTAACCGCTATGGTTGGTATATTGAATGCTCCCAGGGGAAGCAAACTTTATGAACGAATGCGCCGTGAAGGTAGATTGATAAGCGAATCCTTCGGAAACAATGTGGACATTTCGATTAATTTCATTCCTAAGATGGATGTTCATACTCTCATTTCAGGTTACAAGAACCTTTTGAAGTTACTTTACAGTCCCGCGAATTATTATAAGAGATTGAAGAAGTTTTTGTCGGTGTACAAACCTCCGCGAAAAAACAAGGTAAAAAAGATAACATTTGCAGAAATCAAAGCTTTTTTGGAATCTACCGTGATGCTTGGTATATTTGGAAAAGAAAGAATTGAATACTGGAAAATGCTGATATGGAGTTTCTTAAAGAAAAGAGAACATTTTCCGCTTGTTGTTAAACATATGATACTGGGTTTCCATTTCAGAAAAATAGCCGAGAAGATCTCAAGAAAAGAAGTTGTACTTCCATTGAAAAATCCTGTATCTCCCTTTCTCAAATTGAACAAATCCCATGAAAGATAAAAACGATTCAGCGAAATCTTCTGCCTCTTTTTGAAAAATCGTGTTAACAAACATTTGGTATAATTTCAGAAGAAAGTTTTCAGGTCAAGATCAGGATACAACTTTGATAGTGTTAATTAGTAGTGGTGATGATATGCGATAAATCA
>DQYP01000080.1 GCA_011043375.1 Thermotogaceae bacterium
GAACGGTAGAACCTCTTAACATAATCCCAATTCCCTCGGATTCGAGAATTCCTTTCACTAATTCAGCAGTAGCCAAACTTTCGTAAGTCTCTAAAACTTCCCATTTTTCTTCTGCCATAGTAATTTAATTATACTCCTTGAGAGTTTATAAATCAAAATCATTTGCAAATTCAAACTATAAATGATAAAATATAAAAAATTTCTGCTGATCGGGGGAGCTTCAAATAATGCTTAAAGGTTTGGCAACTAATAATAATACAACAAGAACAAGAGGATCACATTATCATAGATATCACCCGGCGGAATTTTGTTCACCGGGATTCGCTTGTTAGCGAAATTTCGAAAAACCGCCGGGCCACATCGAAAAGATGTGGCCTTTTTATTTAAGGGGGTAATTGATTTGGAAAACTTCGAAAAACTCTTTGAAGTATTTCAAAAGAAGGCAAGGATAATGGGATACCGTCTGTTTCTAAAGCCCGCAATTGAAAAAATAGAGGATTTCTCGGAGTTGAAAAGTAATACGATATTTCTCGTTGGTAGAAATGGGCAGCTTTTAAAACTGAGAAACGACTACACAAGATCTATAATAAACCATTTGAAAAGAAAGAATATCCTTTCTGTTTCTGAAGCGAAGTTTTGGTATGGAGGTTTCGTTTATAGGTATTCCCTTTCTAACAACCCATCTCCACAATTTCAACTTGGAGTTGAAAAAATACCCTTTCAAAGCGCTGAAGATGGCGCGAATATAATCAAAATAATTGTTGAGAGCTATATGAAAGCTTTTGAAAGCAAGCTTTTGATAGAGATAGGTGATTCAAGAGTCATAGAAAAAGCAATAAAAAGTATACCTGAGAATAAGAAGGAAGAGGTCTTAAGAATTGTAGATACCAAGAATGCTGCAGAGTTGGAAGTTTTTGGCGAATTGAATGGCCTCGATGTTGGGCAATTAGCTCGAATTGTATACAACAGTTTTGAAAAAAGGAGTATCGATGGAATCGATGAATTGGATATACCCAAAGATGTCAGAGAAGATGTCTATGAGCTCCTGAGACAGATACCTGATTACGATAATGTGGACATAGAAATAGATTTTTCCATTGCGAGGACGATCGAAGAGTATCATGGTTTGACATTTACTATATATGATTTAACATCCTCGAAATTAATAGCCGCTGGAGGCAGGTACAGAATAAGTGATGGAATATACGGTATTGGTGGAACTATTTTCTTGGAGGAAAAATCATGGTCAATGTAGCTGTTGCTAAAGGAAGACTTGAAAAAGAAATATTTGAATATTTGAAGAGGGCGGGATACAGGATTCAAAATAATAAGCACAGTAGGAAACTTTTCGTAGAAGATGAGAACGAAATAATAAGATGTTTCATGGTGAAACCGATGGATGTTCCAATCTACGTTGCAAACAATATAGCTGATGCTGGTATATGTGGTACGGATTCAATTGTTGAATCAAGGGTTGATGTTCTACAACCTTTAAAATTGCCGTTTGGGAAGAGTAAAATGGTACTTGCAGGTTTTAAAAATCGGGAACTTGAAGAACAACCGATTGTAGTTGCAACAAAATTTCCAATCACAGCCAAGAGATATTTCGAAAGTCGTGGTGTAGAAGCAAGAGTAATTAAGCTCAATGGTTCTGTTGAATTGGCACCACTCGTTGGTTTAGCAGATGTAATCGTGGATATAGTGGAAACAGGAAGAACATTGAAAGAGAATGGGCTTGTGATTTTGGATGAGATATATAAAATAAGTGCTATGTTGGTTTTGAATGATGTCGCTTACAGGACCAAAAGAACAGAGATCAGTGAATTTTTGGAAAGATTGAAACAATCAATGAAACGATGGGAGGTAACTCTATGAAGACGCTTCTTTTTCCAAGCATTGAGGATATAAATGAGATTCTAGCCAAAAGAATTGATGATCTTTCTGAAATCCAAATGGTTGTTTCGGAAATCGTCAATTCAGTTAGAAAAAATGGTGATGAATCTCTTCAAAAATGGATCAACAAATTTGAAAAATATCCAGTACCGATAAAGGATTTAAAGGTGAAAGAAGAAGAATTCATGAAAATAGATATTCCAAATGATTTTGAAAAATCCTTGAAAGGTTTTATCAAAAGAGTTGAGAATTTTCACAAAATTCAACTCGAAGAAAGCAGATTCATTTTCAGCGAAAATGGAAGCTTCCTTGGTTTCAAAATTCAACCTATCAAAAATGTTGGGATATATGTTCCTTCGGGAAAGGCTCCATATTTTTCCTCACTCGTGATGTGTGCAGTTCCAGCCATAATTGCAGGCGTTGAAAGGATAGCTGTCGTCACCCCGCCGGATTCAAATGGAAACATCTCACCGTTGATACTAAAAACATGTTCAGAGCTTGGAATAGATGAGGTTTATAAAGTTGGAGGTGCACATTCAATCGCCGCGTTAGCTTATGGGACGGAGACCATAGTGAAGGTCGATAAAATCGTTGGTCCCGGCAACATCTATGTAGCACTCGCGAAAAAGATGGTTTTTGGAGACTGTGGTATAGATAGTGTAGCGGGTCCAAGTGAAATAGTTATCATAGCTGATGAGAGTTCAAAAACAGAACACA
>DQYP01000310.1 GCA_011043375.1 Thermotogaceae bacterium
AGGTTTTCATTTTCGTATTCCGGGTTTCCGGTAACTTCGTTAGTAGTACCTAAGCTAAATTCTTTTATAGCTTTTTTGAACAAATCTTCCGAATCACCCTCAGAAAGCTCTATCTCGCATAGTAAGTCTTTATCTGAGTTTCCTCTCAAGAAACGGTCGACTATCACTTCAGGATGGCTTTTTTTTAGAAAATATCGAATCTTTGCAACAACAGGCTTGTTGTTCAACATTTTAATGTTAACTTCCTCAGGTGCTAAAGATACTTCCTCTTCATGCCTGTTTGGGCTTCCATCTTTAAATTTCCTGGTTTTTGTCCAGATATGCCTATAACCTGTGGGCTCTTTCCAAACCTCAAGCCTTATACGTGTTTGCTTGTCTAAATACCACTGGATAATGCCACACTTCTTTTTTGCTTTTTTAATAAATTCTTTCTCTTTGCTTTTGGGAATCAGAAACTTACGTTCTCTTTCAATTCGCTCCATGACAATCCCCCTTAATATTGCAAACCAAGATAGTAGTTTTCTATAAAGTCCCAGCGTTCCTTGCTAGTCATTTGCGTTTCATAAAACGCTTTGGCAATCTCGTAATTTTTATCAATTTTTCGATGAATCTCATTCAGAATACGAAAAGAGAGATGTTTATTTTTCAATAAAAAACTCCGGTTTATACACTTGAAATGAATAGCTGTGCTTTCACCGCCTGAATAACTGACAGTTGCTAAACCCAGAATATCCATTACACTGAGCACCTTAAAAAGCGTCCTGGTACTTCCTGAATTTGGAGCACGGTAATCCACGCAATTAGATGAGCAAATTTCAAGGATTTGTTCAAAATTTGTTTCCCATTCGGCTTTTACTTTTATCAGATTTGACCTTAACCCTCTGATTTTAGTGTCGATGAGCTCTCCACTTATTTCAAATAGCTTTCCTTTCCTATTCCTCTTGTTACCGGTAAAGTAATTAAGAACTATTGACCTGATCTTTTCCCTTATATCCTCAATTGTATCAAAATCAGCATACTCATTTACAGTGTTTTTTATTAGTGTTTCAAATTCTTCCATAGACATCTGTTTATTTATTTTGCATACAAGATTTTCTAAAAAATCAAGGAGAGACTCGAAAATTCTTGCTACAGTTTCAGCGTTTCGATTTATTAATATGTTGATTTTTATTCTTGGATATACTTTTTGCCCAAAAAGCTCTGCAGAGTTATTAAAGAACATCCAGACAATTTGCTCAATCTTCTTTTCCGGGAAGCGATTTTTCCAAAAGTTAATTATGTCAACAGAATAAATGCTGCCAGGGCTCGTATAGAAGGCTGATTTTTCCCTCCTGATTGTATTCGCGGAGACTCTTCTAATTTCCGGGAACTCTTCGAGAAGAGCGTTTCCTATTTGATCATCAACGGAAAAGTAGAGATATCTATACATCTCGTTCTTTCTTACCAATATTGATCTTCCTGCTATTCGCTCTAACTCTTTCTGAATTAAAAACAAGGCGATTCTCGTTTTGTTCTTTAGGTAATCAATAGATTCATCCGCTTTTGTGCTGAAAAGAAAATTCAAATCATCCAGTGAAATCACAATGTCTCCATCAGGATGAGTTTGAACTAAATTCCAGATATGTTCCATAACGTGTTTAAGCTGCCACTTTCTTGGCAGGGATAGTTTTGAAAGTTTTAGACCGTTTGATGGATCAATGGGATGATAATATGTATAAGCTTTAGACTTCTTGCCATCTCTTCCTGCCCGACCGATTTCCTGGACGTATTCTGAAAGATCTGGTGGCACACAGTGATGAAAAACCTTTCGAATATCATGTATATCCACTCCCATTCCAAAGGCTTTAGTAGCGAGAATAACGGGAACTATCCCATTTTTAAATAGTTTATATGTCTTCTTGCGTTCAACATCGTCTGTCCTTCCTGTGTACTCCCGAGCAAGCCCCTTTATTTTGGGAAATGTATCCAGATAACCCATCACCTGCTTGACATGATTCACAAAGGGAAAATATACTATGGCTTTTTCTTCCTCTTCAATAAGTTTCAATATTTCTTTTGAAGTTTGCTCTAATTTCAGAGTACTGATAGAATCTTTGAAGTTTTTGCCCTTTTGGAATTTTTCAATGATAATGTCGATGTTTGTCCTCTTTACATCGGTAAATACAATTTGTGGCTCTTTCAATCCCAACATTTCAGAAATTTCGTCAATGGTTCCTAATTCCCCGGACCATATCGCTGTTGCCGTGGTAACCATCACGGGAAAATCCTGCAACTTCCTTAGCTTTTTAAGTTCATCACCAAGGTATCCATAATCTACCCTGAATGTTTTACCCCAGGTACTTACCAAATGAGCTTCATCCACAACAAAAAGCCCGACTTCTCTTCTACCGATCAGGGAATCGAAACTATGAGAGACGAAAGTCTCAGGCGAGATATAAAGCAAATAGATTTGTCCATCGTTGACTTTGCTAAGAATTTCCTCCCTTTCTTCAATACTCAAAGATGAATTGATAAATGCGACAGAATTTTCATCGAACCTCCGTTTCAAGTTGTACACCTGGTCTTCCATCAAGGATTTCAAGGGAGAGATCACGATGGTAAGAT
>DQYP01000004.1 GCA_011043375.1 Thermotogaceae bacterium
ACTATGGTACAATTCTGCAATCATAGAAGCAAAAATAGAGTTGAAAGAAGTTAGAAAAAAGGCGGAAAGACCGGCGACAGTACCAGCAATCGTATAAAGGCCAACACTTGTTGAATCGAGAAACGCTCCAAGTATTAAGCGATTTACTTGACCCATAAGGAAATATGTAAATGATACAAAAAGCATGTTAGAGGAGTATCCGATGAGTTTTTTGGTGTCCTTTTCAATAGGAATGGACTTATCGAAAATGAAATTGGCATATCTGTACAAGTAAAAAATAAAGAAAGGAAGCATAAACGATAAAGAGATTACCGTTGCTAATACTATGCCTAACAATCGGATACCAAAAAGGTACAATAAAATGAATATCCCTACTCTTAACAAACGTTCAAATACCTCTTTGAAAGCGAAATAAACTGAAGGTTTCTTTAGACCTCGAAACATCCCACGCACCAAATTTGAAATCGCAAGCAGAATGAGAACAATAGAAAACCAGGGGATAATAGATATTAATCTTGGTTCCTTCAGTACATCTACCGCTATCCATTTCCGAAAAGAAGTAATAATTACCGCAAACAAAATACTCAACAAAAATGTGATTCTGAATCCTTCAATTATTGTACCCTTTGCTTTGGCAAAGTCTTTTTTCCCAAGGTATTCACCCAAGAATCTTGTCATACCTGAACCAAGACCAAATACAGCGAAAAGGACGCCAACGTTCGCTATTGCTAATCCTAATGAGTACACTCCAAATTCATCAGCACCAAGGAGTCTAGCAAAAACGGCTTGGGAAATAAATCCCAAAAGATAGCCAGCTACTCTTGTAGAAAAAACAAGTCCAGCTTGTTTTGAAGCGAGTTTAAGATTTTTTTCGTATGTTGATTGTGACATGATTCCTCCCTTAATAATTAGAGATTAGATGTTAGAGACTCGAGTTTAGAGAATGGAGATTAGAGAATAGATGTTAGACAAAGGCTGAGATTGGAGAATGGATGTTAGAGATTAGGCAAAACCGAAAAAACAATGTTAGAAACTGAAATTCAGAAAATACGATAATCTGGTAACTGTTTTTGATCTTCAACTTTGTACTATCCAATCTCCAATATCTAGTCTCTAATCTCGCTCTTCGAAATGCCTTAGCACCGCATCCCTAACTTCATATATTTTTCTTGGTACCTGCCCTTTGTTCATTAGCACCATTCCATCCTGGGCGTGGTTTGCATCATCTGGGCCTGTATCGTTTTCATGGGTCCAGATGGATGGATTTCCAACAGATCCCATCGATCTCCAGGTTAGGTTACCAAAATAGATTATTAGATCGGGTGCGATGTTGTTGATTTCAGAATATACTTCTTCTGGCTTGAAAGCTTTTGTGCCTATGTTATTGCCGTGTTCGTCTGTTATCGCTTCAAGTTCTTTTATAAGCTGGTTCCTGAAATCTTCATATTCTTCTTTCGGAACGATGCCTTCAGGTTCTCTTTCTTTTACGTTTATAAACAATCTTCCGTAGTATCCACCCATTCCCCAGGCTTTTGTCTTGCTCCAGTCTATTTTGTTTTCTGCAATGAGTTTTCCGATCCTTGTTGGTTTTTCAGGCTTCTCTTTTAATACAAGATATCCCTTTTCGGTCAGCCAATCGTTTATCGCGATACCGCCTTCCATTTTTTGGATACCGTGATCCGAAACAAGCATTACTGTTGTATCTTCAGGAAAGTACTGTACCAGTTCACCGATCTTTTTATCCAGATAAATGTAATAATCTTTTATCGCTGTTCTGAATGGGCTGGTAGGATCGTGTTTGAAATGTGTCGGGTCGTGATAAGCCCAAAAAGCGTGATGAAGTCTATCTGGTCCCATTTCAACCATCATGAAGAAATTCCATTCTTTTTCAGTAACAAGATGCTTTGCAACTTCAAAGCGTTTTTCTGTCATTTCGTACACTTCATCTAAGATTCGTTGCTTATCTTCGGTTCGGAAGTTTTCAACATCCAGCATGTATTTGCCTACCCAAGATTTTATTTCTTCTTTCAATTCTTTTGGATATGTGTAATTAGATTCAATGCTGGGGGTGAGGAAACTGGTTACCAGATAACCGTTTATGGGTTTTGGAGGATAGGTTAGCGGTACTCCAAGAACTATTGATTTATATCCTTTTTTACCAAGGGTGTCCCATACTGGTTCGTGCTTTAAAAGCCTGGAATTGGCAAAGAAAACAGAATCATATGAATAATCCTTTCTATTCCTGAACCCGTAAAAACCCAAAGTTCCCGGGTCTTTTCCCGTCATCATAGACATCCAGGCTGGAACAGTAATCGGAGGAATTGTGGATTGCAATGGTCCGTAGCTTCCGCCTTCAGCAAGCTTTCGTATATTTGGAAGGTCTTCCCAGAATTCTTCAAACATCAATTTTGGATCTGCACAATCAAGGCCGATGATGGCGAAGTTGTTCATAGCACTACTCCTTTCTTTTTGGTAAAGATCGAGACTGGATGTTGGAGAATAGAGTTTAGAGAATGGAGATTAGAGACTAGGTAGTGCAAAATCGAAAATCAAAAACAGCTACCATTATTATATTTTCCGCATTAAGCTTTTATCCAGTCT
>DQYP01000149.1 GCA_011043375.1 Thermotogaceae bacterium
TCCTGAGCGTAAGCGAAGGATCTTTCGTCGCTTCACTTCCTCGGAATGACAATAAAAATACATCCTGAACATCTCCTTTTTGTCATCCCGAACGTATGTGAGGGATCTTATTCCTAATTACTGGTACTTCTTAGACTTTTCAAAGACTTCAATAACATTTATCTGCTATTTCTGATTTATCGTATATCATCATCACTACTAGTTAACACTATCAAGTGTTTTTTTCTCGTAATCTATTGAACCTCTCCCAGGAGGGTCTTTTTTGATTACAGATCGGAAAGATTAGATCTTGTAATTTATTCTCTTCGTGTTATAATATCCTTTGATTCATAACACACACCCTGATTCACCTCACCTCGGTGCCTTGATTAAGGTCGGTGAGTGTATGGGTGGAGGGGAAAAAACCAAATGGAGGTGCTTGTATGCCAGTTGTGACTATGAAACAGCTTTTGGAGTCTGGAGTCCATTTTGGTCATAGAACGAGAAGATGGAACCCCAAGATGGCTCCTTATATTTATACTGCAAGAAAAGGTATCCATGTTATCGACCTTCAAAAAACCGTTCAATTGATGGATGTTGCTTACAACTTTGTGAAGGAAAAAGCTTCTGAAGGAGCTACTTTGCTCTTTGTAGGTACAAAAAGGCAAGCTCAACAGTCCATCGAAGATGAAGCAAGAAGATGTGGTGCTTTCTATGTTAACAACAGATGGCTCGGTGGTCTTTTGACAAATTTCAAGACCATACGACTTAGAATCGAGAAACTCAAAGAATTGGAAGCAATGGAAGAAAATGGAGAACTTGATCAACTTCCCAAGAAAGAGCAAAGCATTTTAAGAAAGCGACTTTTAAAACTTCGAAAGAATCTTGGCGGCGTTAAGGAAATGGAAGATATACCTGATATGATATTTATAGTGGATCCCAAAAAGGAGAAGATAGCTGTTAGAGAAGCGAATATACTCGGCATACCTATAATTGCAATAGTGGATACGAACTGTGATCCTGATGAAGTTGATTACATAATCCCAGGTAACGATGATGCCATTCGAGCAGTTAAACTCATCACTTCTAAGATAGCCGATGCATACATTGAAGGTAGGGAAGGACAAGTAGAAACGGAAGAAATTGAAGGATCTGAGGAAAATGTAGAGGAAACAGAGAAGGAACCTATTCAAAGCGTCGAAGATAACCCCGATGAAAACGAGATAAAAACCGAAGAAGTGGAAGAAGCGTAGCTTGAAACAAGGAAATATTCATGGTAGAATATAGATGATAAGCGGAGAGGTGGCCGAGCGGCCGAAGGCGCTTGCCTGCTAAGCAAGTGTGGGTTTATACCCACCGTGGGTTCAAATCCCACCCTCTCCGCCATTTTCATTGACAGTTTTACTCGTGTGTAGTTTGTGTGCCCGTAGCTCAGCTGGATAGAGCGCCAGACTGCGGATCTGGAGGCCGGGAGTTCAAATCTCCCCGGGCACGCCATATCTTAGGATGTAATTAACCTTCCTTCCTTGAACTTCAAAAGGGCGGAGCTTTTTATATCATATTGTCTGAACCTATCGTTGCTTATGATCAATGCCTTTCTTCCTATGTGAAGTTCAAATATCAATTCATCCGCCGGTGAATGAAAAACAACGTTTGGGTTGGTTTCGAATCTTTCTTTGAATATCAAAAGTTCTGGTTTTGGTAACAAATACTTGATATTTTTATCGAAAACTATTGTGAAGGGGAACAAAAGAAATTTAAATTTTGAAAGACATTCAAAGAGGTGGAACATGTTTTTAAGGGATGGGTGTATAGTTAAATGTACAATGTTATTGCCATCGATTACCACCTCAGAATAACTGCTCTCAAATAATACCTTCAGGAAGTAGGGATTGATTTTCTTCTTTAAGTTTTTGTAGAGATAGATTCTTTCTTCCTTGGTGAGCATACTCATTTCATTTCTAATCTTTGTAACATCTTCCACGGTTATTTTCAGAAAGTCAATCACCTCTATTTTTGAGATTAAATCATTTAAATCGTCGAAAAAATTACTTCGTGTTTTGTCCAAATTCAAAAGAACATACAAATCCAAATTACTATCCAAGAAAGTACAAACTTTTTTAATTCTCTTAACAATCCTTTGAAACTCAGAGAAATTGATTTTTCTGTCGATATCGAGTTCCCTCAAAATTTCCGAAGTGTAAGGAAAAAAATTCTCTGGAAATAATACAAACAAAACAGTGGAGGCACTTTCAACTGGAATCCTGTTCTTCTCAAAGAATTTTATTATTTCATCTATTTTTAAATTTTTAACATTCTTTACTATTTTAATCAAAACATGGAAATCCATCTCTATTTTTATATTCAACTCTTGGTCGAGTATTTTCAAAAAGTTCTTATAATCACCTCTTTTGTAAAGATATTTCAACTTTCTAAGAATATAATCGTATCTTTTCAAAGCGTCCAGATAACTTGGATCGTAAAATCGATTGAGTAATTTTTCTCTTGTTTTCTCAATGTTCATGATCTTCAACTCCAAAGAAATGCCAAAATTTTTGATATATCATATCCAAATATATTGACGAGTATAAGAACGCTCCACGTATCATCAA
>DQYP01000105.1 GCA_011043375.1 Thermotogaceae bacterium
CCTTACATTTAGCGGTCTCCACCCATATTCAAAATTCTATCTATCTGATATCAAAAAAACATTTGGTGAATACTGGAAAAATCATTTCTCAACAATAGGTCTTATAGGTATGAACGATGCATTACTCAACTTTATGGATAAAAGCATCGCAGATCCTGAAGGGAAAAAATTCGCAGAAAAAGTGCTGGATCATATGCGTGATAAAATAGCTGATTTCCAAGAAGAAACCGGAGATATCTTCAACT
The DNA here is from genome assembly GCA_011043375.1 of Thermotogaceae bacterium. GTDB lineage: Bacteria > Thermotogota > Thermotogae > B21-G9 > HyVt-16 > HyVt-16. Next base: position 246 of record DQYP01000105.1, read on the forward strand.
TGGAAGCAACACCTGCGGAAGGTGCAAGTTACAGACTAGCCAGGATAGACAAAGCAAAATATCCAGATATCAAAACATATAACCAGGAGTTCTATGGAAACGGTGGAAACGTGGAACCCTATTACACAAATTCCACACAATTGCCCGTGGGATATACAACAGATGTATTCGAAGCATTAGATCTCCAAGATTCTCTTCAAACAAAATATACCGGTGGAACAGTATTGCATATATTCCTTGGGGAAGAAAACCCATCTTCATCTGCAACAAAAAGCTTAGTACGTAAAGTATCAGAGAACTACTCTTTACCATATTATACTATCACGCCAACATTCAGTGTATGCCCAGATCATGGATACATGGCAGGAGAACATCCTACATGTCCAATATGCGCATCTGAAAATAAAACCACACAATGCGAAGTATACTCCCGCGTGGTAGGGTACTTAAGACCTGTCAACCAGTGGAATCGTGGTAAACAACAAGAATTCCATGACCGTAAAACATTCGATATGATAACAAACAAAAAGAAGGTGGTTACGGTAAAAACATGAAGATCGGAGGAATACAAAAAACATCTCTACTTGACTACCCTGATAAAATAAGCGCTATAATATGGACGGTTGGATGCAACTTTCGTTGTCCATTCTGTTATAATAGAGATATAGTTGAAGGAAAAACAGAAATAATACCAGAGGAAGAAGTATTATCCTTTCTTAAAAAACGCAAAGGACTTCTTGAAGGATTGGTAATAACTGGAGGGGAGCCATTATTACATAAGGATATAACAGATTTCTTAGAAAAAGTAAAAAAACTAGGGTATCCAATAAAAATCGATACAAATGGTTCTTTCCCAGAGAAACTCAAAGAACTGATTGATAAAAAACTAGTTGATTATATCTCAATGGATGTCAAAGCACCAAAAAACAAATACTCGCAGTTGACAGGAAAAAAAATTGATATCAAAAAAATACAGAAATCAATAAAACTAATACAAAACTCAGATATTGATTATGAGTTCAAAACAACATTTGTACCAACTCTTTTAACGAAGGAGGATATAATAAAAATCGGTGAATGGTTAAAAGGATCAAAAAAATATTTCCTTCAGCAATTCAAAAATGATGCCTCTCTAATTTCATCACAGCTTAAAAAGATATCACCATATCCAAAAGAAGATCTATGGGATGTACTTGAAAAAATAAAACCTTTTTTCCAAGAATGTTATATTAGAGGCATATGAATTTGTCAAATGATGGACTAATAAATGAAAACGATCTTAGTATAGCTCGCGATACTCTTTCTACTACTGATAACTCGATTGTAGTTGTTAAAAATGGTGAAATTCTTCTAACAAAAAAAGGAGGGGGAATCAGACCCCTTCTTGAAACCATTGAAGAATTAAAAGAAAGAATGATCGGAAGTATCATTGGCGATCGAATTCTTGGTAAAGCATCTGCTCTTTTACTCCGCTATTCAAAGGTTAGTGGTGTTTATGCTCCTCAAGCCACTAAAACAGCATTAGCAGTGCTTATAATAGGTAGAATTCCTGTACAAACTGATGAATTAATTCCTTTTATTCAAAACAAGGCTAAGGATGGTCCTTGTCCTTTTGAGAAAATGTTGGAAGGAATAGAGTCCCCTGAAGATGCTTATAATATTTTAAAGGAAAATATTTTGAAGAAAGATTAGTTTTAGGTTTTTGTTATTGAGGGCTTTTAATGAACTACGAGTTAGCGATTATTGGGGCAGGGCCAGCGGGATACTCTGCTGCTATTTATGCTGTTAGAGCTGGTATCAAAACTATTGTATTTGATAAAGGAATCGGTGGAGGATTAGCTGCTATTTCGCCAAATATCGAAAACTATCCTGGCTTCGATTCAATAACAGGTATGGAACTAGCAGAAAAAATGAAGCAACACGCGAGTAAATACACGGATATCCACTTCAGTGAAGAGGTGAAAAATATCGCAAAGACAAATGATGGTTTCATAGTTGAAACAATTAATGATTCTTATCAGGTTAAAGCAGTATTGTTATGCACTGGAACAGAATATCGTAAACTGAATGTTCCAGGTGAAGAGGAGCTAACAGGTAAGGGGGTTTCATATTGTGCAACATGCGATGGTTTCTTTTTCAAAGGTAAAAAAGTTGCTGTTGTTGGTGGTGGCAATACTGCTGTTGTAGAAGCAATCTATTTGAGACAAATAGGATGTGAAGAAGTGAATCTTATTCATCGTAGAGATCAACTTCGAGCTGAGAAAGCATATGAAGATGAAGCACGAGAAAAAAAGATTAAAATTCATTTTAATAAAGTGGTTGAAAAGATAATAGGC
>DQYP01000101.1 GCA_011043375.1 Thermotogaceae bacterium
AACATCGCCAAGCTTCCGCAAAAGGATCAAAAGCAAGTCGCCAAGGGACTTGCAGCGGCAAGAACGAGCGGCAACAGGGAGGCAACCAAAAAAATCAAAAAGTCGTTGGACGAAGCTACCAGGGTACGTAGTCATTCGGCTCCTACCAAAAAAGAGATCAAATATCAACGAAATATCTTATTCGAAGTTCTTCGCGTGATGAAGCAACGCAAGGAAGATGACAACAAGGTCTATTACATCCTTGAAGGTTGCTTCAACATGCTCGAATGGGCTCTTGGATTCCGCAAAGATCCCGACTTCACGAAATACACCAAGAAATACGGCATCAAAATCGGTGACGATGGTAAACTCGTCACCGAGGAAAAAGCGAAGAAAAAGAAGAAGTCGGCCAAGAAGACCGCGAAAAAGAAAAAGAAGTAAAAGCCACTTGACCATGCCGCTGTCCAGGGGTATTCTTTTCCACTGGACAACGGCATGGTTTTGTAATGGCAAGGCAGACAGAATCAGAACGACTGGTGTCTAAGGCTAATCTTTTCTACAAAAGAAAAGGAATTGCCTTGATACACAAGGTAGATTCTGGAATGCGAGTAATCCAGGGAAGGCTTTTTTACTCAGAGAGCCGTGGCCTGGATTATTCAGGAACCTTAAAAGATGGAACACACGTAGAATTTGAAGTAAAACAAACAATGAAAACCTACTTGCCAATGTCAAGCATCAGAGATAGTCAAGTAAACAGAATGAGCGGTCTTGATAAATTCAAGGCCGATTCTTTTTTATTGGTATTTTTTTCAGAAATAAAAGAATGGTATAGACTGGAATCAAAAAAACTGGTTAAACTTGCAGAAAACGGATACACCAGGATTCCGCTTGCTTATTTTAGGGCATTCGGATACCTTGTTCCTTCACATAATGGTTATCCAGATTACCTCAATCCAGAAACACATGTTGATTCAAACAGCTTGAAATGCAGCTATAGAGAATGGATGCCGAAACCAAAAATTGAAGCCATTTACGATTCAGACAATTTTCCCCAAAGAAAAATAAATGTCCTAGATGCAGAAGAACGAAAAAGGCGCATTCGTGCCGCTATTGAACAGGGGATCAAGAACGCCGAAAAGAAACAACAAGCGGTTCAGGTGTTCAAGGCGATGAACAGGGGAAGGCGGCATGGACCTAAAAGATAGCATCGTCAAAAACATAAATATTGAACAATATTACAGCAAACACCTAACCTGGAAGATACAAAAAGGCAAGAACTGGTCAGCCTTGTGTCCTTTTCACGACGAAAAGGATGCATCTTTATTTGTCCAGATTGACACCGGCCTGTTTCATTGTTTCGGTTGCGACGCCAGGGGAGATATTTTTACCTTTCACCAGAAAATAACAGGAAAAGATTTCAATGAAACAGTACGAGAACTCGCCAAGGAAGCGGGAATAAACGTAGAAGATTACCTGCCATCGAAACCAACTAAGGGAAGTACAAAAAAGACAAGAAAAAAGAATAGGCCGAAACTAGACGATGAAACAAAAGAGAAACTTCACGACGAAATATCCGATGAAGTCGTAAACTACCTGGAAGGCAGAGGAATAACTAAGGAAACAATAGATAAGTATTTCATCGGAAGCTGGAAAGAGTACATAGTTTTTCCGGTAACAAAAAAAGGAAAGATTTTTAATTACAGGTTCAAATCAACAACCGAAAAGAGAATATGGCATCTTACAGCAAAAGATATAAAACAAAAAAGCCCATTATGGTTGTTTCCAGAACCAAGAGATGAAGACGAAATTTACCTGTGCGAAGGTGAAATCGATGCCCTTACACTGATACAGCATGGTTACAATGCTTGCACGTTCACTGGAGGTGCAGGAACATGGTTGGATGAATGTTCCAGCTACTTCAAGGGTAAAAAGGTATACATCGTCTATGACGTGGACGAAAAAGGACGTGTCGGAGCCAGGTCTGTAGGGATAAATATTGCCAAGGTTGCAGAACAGGTTCAAATAATCAGGTTGGATTTAAATGAAGAAAAATATCCAAACGGAGACATCAATGATTATTTTGTAAAAGAGAAAAAGACAGCAAAAGATTTCGATGAACTAAAAAAAAATGCAATTCCTGTAGTAAACGTTGGTGAAGATTTATCAGTAATAGAAGAAGATAGCTGCTACTATAGAATAAAACAGAAAAAAGACGATATAGAGCTTGAAAGAATCTCGAACTTTGTAATCAAGCTTGAAAGAAGATATAGAAGCAACGATAACATCGTCACTAGAGATGTATTCATGCTTAGGCAGGATGGAAAAAAGATAAAATGCAGAATAGATCCAGATGATATGTCAACAGCAAGAACGTTTAGAAAATTTTGTTATTCAAAAGGTGATTTCTCGTTTACAGGAACAGATACAGATTTATGCGATATTTGGCAACTTGTAATGGCTCAAGATCCAAACGCAAAGGAAGTGTTATCAATATTTGGAGTAGGATACATAGAAAAAGAAGATATGTGGTTGTTTGGAAATATGCTGATAAAGAACAATAATATAATCCTTCCAGACAAGGAGGGAATCTGCTGGAATGG
>DQYP01000270.1 GCA_011043375.1 Thermotogaceae bacterium
ATTACTCTTTTTGATAGGAACTTTTCTGGAGTGTGGATCTTTGCGTCTGGTCCCAGATAGAAGGAGTATCGTTTTGGGTTTGAGTATTTGTTCTTGATCTTTCCGTTTTCTTTGGTTAGCTCAATAGACATATAAGAAAATCGGTAATTCTCGCTGTTCGATGACTTAAATATCGCTAAAGAATCTCGTATCCCGTAGTCAGCCATTATTCTGAATGCTTCTCTACTCAAAGAAACTCTTGGATCCTTTTCACTATTGTGTTCAAATTCAAAAACTGTTATCCCTAAAACAGAGTCTTCGCCTAGTTCAAAGGCTTTTTTAATTCTACCGTTGCTCTTTAATGAAATCTCTTCAATATTTGACCTAAAGCTATCCGTAAGAAACTCTCTGCTCAAAAATTCAAGAAATTCGCTTCTGTTATATGGTTCATTGAATTTTACATATTTTGGCATACGCTTCCCCCTGCTATATGAGTTCTTCGGAAATTATAATTGTTTCAGATTGCTCACTTATTGAGTTCGCTCTGGAGATAATACTTTCCAGATATTCGTGTGGAATTTCTTTCTTGAGGAATTTTATGGATTCAATAATCTTGGTGTCATTAGTATCAAGATTTCTGATTAGTTTTTCATAGGCTTCGGGTAATGCTCGGTAATCGACTACCACTTTTCTAAGGTCTTCGAGGTAATCTCTATGCGCTGGACAGTTTTCTTTAAGATAATCGATGACTTTAACAGCGTCACGCTCGCCTCTATTCATAGGAACTCTGTTTTTTCTCAAGAACAAGCTTTCTTTTATGCTCTGATAGATATTCTCAAAATCCGTTGAAACTGCCTGTGGTTCTTCGAGTGGCAGCGCTTTAAACAACTCCAGTGCCTCTTCGCCATTTAGTGCAACTGAGTTTTCAGGTGAATTTGCAAATTTGAATATATGGTTATTGCCTTTCTTTCCAAAGACTATTACGCCCTTTTTGTCTTTTGAAGTTGTACGGCGTATCCTGGCACGTTTGGGTATCTCTCTGGCTTTTTCAAGTAGCTCAGGTTTGGTAGCTTTAATTCTTTCAAGAAGGTCACGGTATTCAACATCCCAGGACTTTTCTTCGCTTTCTTTGAAAGCCTTTTTGTATCTTTCGACAAAATAAGATTTGAGTTCTTCATCCGAGGTGAGGATCTTTGTATCTTCCCCGAGAACGGCGTTTATCATGGCGAATTTCAGGGTGGAAATCTGTTTTATCCTTGTTTCAGCTTCCCCGGTTTCTGTGGGGAAGAAATTATAGATATAAAGCTCATCGAATACTTTCTTGTTTATGCGGTTAATTCGCCCAACTCTTTGAATTACTCTTGTGGGGTTATATGGTATGTCATAGTTAAATATAGTTCCGGCTCTATTGAGATTAAATCCTTCAGAGATGGCATCGGTGGCTATGAGAATATCATAGTTATTAGTTCGTTTTTTTGAGGAAGCGTCGAATTCTTCATGTATGATTCTTTTGTTTTCCTTTGTGGCGTCAGCGGCGGAATATTTGAAGATCCTAAGACGATCTTTAAGCTCTTCATAGAGATAATTTGCGGTGTCAGCAAACTCAGAGAAGACAACGATTTTTCTTTTCGGGTCTTTTTGCAATAGTTCTTTTACGATCTTCTCGAAATGCTTTAATTTTGGATCCTCGGGGAATCCATTTCCAAACCATTTATCCCTTATCTCTTTCAGCAGTTCTATGTCTTTTATGAGATCCTTTCTGAAGTTTACGCTGATTTCTTTTGCAGGGATAAAGACGTAGCCTTTTTGTCTGAGCTCCTCAAACTGGGCTTCGTTGTATTCTTTAACTTCATCAGACAACAAAGAGCCATTTCCAAGTACCTGATCCACATCTGGGATGTTTCCTTTTTTGAAAATAGGAACTAATCCAGCCTTATCAAACCATCCAAGTATTATTTCAGATGATTTAATCATAATATCCAGAGATATTTGAAAGGCTTTTATGGAGCTTTCAAAACGCCTAACAAGATGTCTGCGCATAAAACTGGCCATGTTTAGCTGCGATTGTCTGAAAAGCCTCTCATCACCGAATTGTTTTGTGATGAATTTCTTGTATTTGTCAATGTTTTTTAGATAGGCAACAGGCTTATATCTGGTACCTATGAATCCCTTTTTCTCGTCTTCGGGCGCAATTTTATTGAGAGTCCATTTGTAAAGTTCGGTAAGGTCATCGAATTCATATTCAAGAAGTTCGGGATCTTTAACTTCCGGAAAGATTATTCCTTGTGCTTCAAGATCTTTCCTGTATGCCTCTATACTCTGGAGATCAATCCGTGATCTTCTGATCATGAAAGGAGATATAAGGTTTCTGATTTTGGTCGCAATGGCTTTGATTTCCCGATCTAAGGTTTTTTGGTCTTTTTTCCCTTTCTTTCGACCTCTTTCGATTTCTTTATATTCTTTAATCAGCTCTTCAAATCTCAAAGAAAGGTTATCTACTGTTTGAAGCGTTGATCTTGTAGGAATTTGAAAAAGTTTTATGAGTGCAAAGACATCTTGAGGTTTGTTGTTATAGGGCGTTGC
>DQYP01000071.1 GCA_011043375.1 Thermotogaceae bacterium
ATGATTGAAATGGGAAAAGTCTACAAAAATTTTATGACTGACCTTGTGGTAACTAACAGGAAATTGGCTGAAAGAGCAATTAAAATGATTCAAATTGCGACGGGTATCGATTACGAAAGGGCAAAAGAACTCTTCGAGGTCTCTGGGAGAAGTCCTCGAATAGCCATATACATGGCTATCACGGGTTCTACTAAAGACAAAGCGAAAAGGAAACTTGAAAAAGCAGGCGGAAAATTATACAAAGCACTTGGTGAAGGTCAATGATAAATACTCAAGGAGGAAAAGATGAAAATCGCTGTGCTTGTAAAACAAGTTCCCGACACAGATTTGGTTAAGCTCGATCCTGAGACGGGAACTATGATAAGAGAAGACTCCGGTAACATCATCAATCCACTGGATTTGCATGCTATAGAAGCATCTTTGAGAATAAAAGAATCCATGGAAGCAACAATCATAGCTTTTTCTATGGGCCCACCCGCTGCTGAAGAAGCCCTTAAAGAGGCAATTGCAATGGGAATAGATAACGCTTACCTGATCTGTGACCGCAGATTCGCGGGTGCCGATACACTTGCCACCGCTATCGTTCTTTCAAAAGCTTTAAAAAAGTTCGGCCCTTTTGACCTCATATTAGCTGGTGAGAAAGCTGTTGACGGTGAAACAGGGCAAGTAGGACCGGAAATCGGTGCACTTTTGGGGGTTCCTGTATTTTCATACATATCAAAAATCATAGAAATCACCGACCATCATATTGTTGTTGAGCGTGAAGTAGAAGACGGCAAGGAGATCTGGAAATCTGATTTACCAAGTCTTTTAACACTTACAAAAGAAGTAAATGAACCAAGGCTTCCCACATTGAACATGAAGAAAAAAGCGCGAAGACTTGAAATAGAAACTCTTGGTTGTGACTTTTTGGAATTAAGTGATACAAATGTCGGCCTAAAAGGCTCTCCAACCAGAGTTGTAAAAGTCTCGACGCCGAAAATCGCCAGAGATGCAGTGATATACGAAGGGAAAGAGCTTGAAAAAGGGATAAGAAAAGTGATCGAACTTCTCAGACCTTACTTGGAGGAGAATCATGAAGAAGCACATATGGGTAATAGCTGAAAAAAGAAAAGGCACTCTTCACTCGAGTACCTATGAACTTTTGGGCAAAGCCAGAGAACTCGCTTTCAAGATGCCAGATACGTTGGTTACTTGCGTCACCTTAATGAATCGCAGCCTAACCCCTGAAGAAAGAAAGAGATTATCTGAACAGGGATCTGATGTGATTTTGAACTTAGTTCATAAGAAATTCAAAAGGTTTGATTACCTTAGCTATCTCGAAACGCTTAATAACATCGCTGAAAGATTCAGCCCAGAAATAATACTCGCACCAGCAACAACAACGGGGAGAACGATAATGCCAGCGCTCGCAGCTTCTTTAAGAACGGGGTTAACAGCGGATTGCACAGGGCTTGACATTGATAAAGATGGCAGGTTGCTTCAGACAAGACCAGCCATTGGTGGAAATATAATGGCCACCATAAAGACCCCAAAACACAAGCCACAAATGGCAACAGTCAGGCCAAAAACCTTCACTCCCCTGGCCGAAAAATATTCAGAAACGGGAATTTACCATGAAATAATCCCACTAATCAATACCTCCAGTAAAACCAAACTCGTAGAATTCCAGGAAATCTCTGCAGAACAAAAAAGTATACAAGACGCCGAAATCGTGATTTCTGGAGGAAAAGGCATAAGGAAACCTGAGAATCTCGAACTTTTAAAGAAACTCGCAGGGCTTTTAAATGGCACTGTTGGAGCTTCGAGACCTCTGGTGGATTCTAAATGGATTGGTCACGAGAACCAGGTAGGGTTAAGCGGTCATACCGTAAAACCAAAAGTATACATAGCCGCAGGTATTTCGGGTGCGGTTCAGCATGTTGCCGGTATGCAAACATCTGAAGTTATCATAGCCATTAACAAGGACATTAACGCGCCCATTTTCGACTATTCAGACATAGGCCTTGTTGGAGACGCTGTTGAAATACTTGAAACACTCTACAACGCCCTGACATCACTCAAGGAGGAAATATCCGATGTTGGAAATTCCCAAAGAACTGTATGAAAAGCTAAAGGACATTCTTGGTAATAGAGTGAAAACAGAGGAAGACTTTCTGGAAAAATACTCTCACGATGAAACCGCAGAGCTACAAAGCATTGTTCCCGGTGCTGTGTTATTCCCGATTTCTACTGAAGAGGTTTCACAAATAATGAAGCTTGCAAATACGTATAAAATCCCCATTACCCCAAGGGGTGCCGGGACAGGGCTATCTGGTGGTGCGATTCCAGCACAGGGTGGTATCGTCCTTTCACTGGAAAAAATGAACAAACTGCTGGAATTTGATGAAGCAAATCTTATGATAACTGTGGAACCAGGTATGATAACCAGCGAAATACAAAAAGTCGCTGAAAAATACGGCTTGCTCTACGCTGGTGACCCTTGTAGCAGTGAAAGCTCCACAATAGGAGGCAACATAGCAGAAAACGCCGGTGGAAA
>DQYP01000006.1 GCA_011043375.1 Thermotogaceae bacterium
ATAACGACCTGTCTTTTCTGCGTCATCAAGTATAGCAAAATCATTCTTATCATAGTGAAAAGTTATCTTCAATGTTTTGCCTATCAACACCGAAAGTATATCCATAAATTCACTAAACGAGTATTTTCTCTTTTCAAGACTTATATTGAAGTATCCAAGAATCCTTTCCAGCAAAGCTCTACTTGGACCATAAGACATAAAAAGCATTATAACAACAGGTGCATAATCCCCCACTTTGAATACAAACTTCACATACGGGGTGCCTTTGCTTGACTTTTTCACATCCACATTAAGAATCACAGCTGTATGAGTACCTGCTGGTGGTCTTGGCCCTTGTCCTAATTCGTTGTACTTGCTATCTCCAAAGTCGATATAATCATCCATTACACGTTCACCTCCCTACTAATAACCTTAAGCCTTTTATACCTCTCCCTGAACTGCTCTTTTATCTCTTCTTTGATCTTCTCTGGAATATCAGCATCATCAAGTTCTTTAACAAGCTGAGTTATCTGTTCCTTGGTTTCTGCCATTATAAGTTTTACTCTCCAATCACGTATTACATCTGCTTCATTGCGTTTCACAGTATCAAATATACCTTCAAAGGTTTCACCCCATGTTCTGCAAGTAACATCAATTATCTCACCTGTAACGATATTTGAAACCCGTTTTTTGATGATCTCAAGCCTTCTGGTTTGTCCTAATTTAGTCATTCGCATTACCATATCAAAGAAGTACGGAATGTTACGTTCGGTATCTGCTATATAGTTTAAAACAGTTCCATCACTTGCAGAATCTGTTTTTTCGTGTGCTATTGCTATCACATCCATGTCAAGCTCTATCATCATCTGATGTATGTTTTTTACAATCCGTTTTATTATACCCCAATCTCCTAAGTTAAGTTGCTTTACTTTTGTCTCTGATCCCTGCATATACTGTGCCCTCTCATACTGTAATGCATCCCAAAACATAGTTTCACTATCAAACACTAAGAAGCTGTTGGGTTCAGCACTCTGTTTAAGCCATGTTAATGCTCTTAGTATTTCACTGTAATCTGTTGTGTATAAAACTTTCACATTTTGAAAGTATTTTGCATAGTGATCTGCACCACCTTCGGTATCAATAAGATAACCTGTTCCTGGATGTGTTAGTGCAAAGACTGTTTTCCCAACACCAGCAGCTCCATAAAGCAGAACCTTTGCATAAGCAGGCTTGTCTTTGACCTTAAACTCTTCAAACATTATATCTCCTCCTTGATAACAAAAACAGCATATTTACTTGGATCAGCTGGATCAAAATACAGGCATCTAATACTTTCGTCTTCATTCAAACCCCACAATGCAACAGGATAACGTTTGATAATATTATCTTGCACTTCGAAGCTGATAATTGGTTGGCTCTCTAAGAAGCTAATGCTACCTCTAAACCCCATCTGCTTTTCTTTACCATCTGGCAAGCTGAATATTGCTCTTCCCATTATAGGCACAGACTTCTTATTTAACCACTCAGAAGCTATTTTGTAAAACATACCACCACCTCACTTTTTCTTCTTTTTCTGTGCTTTTGTTTCTTGCTTTGTTTCTTTGACGTTTAAAACATTCTCCCAATAATGTCGAATTGAATCATTGACAAGTTGCCTGAAAGTCATACCGTATTCCTCTCTTACCTTATCAACTATCTTCACCACATCCTCATCAATACTTGTAAAAACATTCTTTACCAAAGCCATACAAACACCTCCTACCTTCTCATATATTTGCTATACAATTTTTCTGTATGTTTCTCAAGTACCATATCCCAAAAGATATCGTTCATTTTTTGAATATCCTCATCACTTAGTTCTAAGTCTCTCAATATATCAGAATCCTTATCATAAATTGGCTCATTGGTTTCTATTTCTTCACCAAACTTATTACGCCAAACCACTACAGGTCTAAATAGTTCGGTGAAAATATCTGCATCTGTAGCAATACGCATCAAAATATCATTCCATTCTTTAGTTTCCATAAATATCCCCCTTTAACTTAGCGGTTACTTTACTAATCCCTTCTGTCAAATCCTCCATCGCTTTTACTGTTTTGTGAATTGCTGCCATTATTTTATCAAGAAAACCTTTTTTCACAAAAGCGTGTGATAGAATGATTAATGGCATCGCTTCCACATTCATTATATTTTTGTCGGTAAAGCGAAATGTTTCTGATGATTCTGAAGTCTTAATCTCAACAACATAAAAATCAGAAGAGGCAGGTTCATAATTAAGATGCACGCAAATATGAGCTTGGATCGATTCAATATAGCCATTATACATAAAGTTATCCAGCCCAGCTTCCCAACACTTCTTTGCCAGTATTTTTAATAACATATCAAGTGCACCAGCAAGTTCACTTTGCACCATTAGTTTTACCCTCCTCAAGCATTTCTTTTAGAATCCTGTTTAAATTTCTCAACTTTCGGTTTTCTTCTCTTAGTTTTATGTTTTCATGGTAGAAGGTATCAGAAGAAGCTATTAATAATACTGCACC
>DQYP01000265.1 GCA_011043375.1 Thermotogaceae bacterium
CTTCAATAATATTCATCTGCTATTTTTGTTTCATTGAATATCATCATCACTACTAGTTAACACTATCTACCTCATACAAGTATATGGTATATTATACAATAAAACATATATATGTGTTATTAATATAATGAAAAATAACACGAACAAACCATGAACTACAAGTTGTCGATATTACTTTGGATTGGTGGTTAGAAAGTTGTCTAAGGTATTTGAGAAATTTCCAATATCCGGAAAAATTATATTGAGTAAATGTGAGTACGTTTTAACTTGAAAAAATCTTTATTGCAATATATAGTATTATTGTTAATATTCATACAAGGGGGTGCTCTTTATGCGAAAAGTTTTAATGTTAGTCTTGGTTTTGACGTTTCTAATGCTACCATTCACTTTTGCAAAAACTCCAAAGGACACACTCGTTATCGCTGCAAACACGGATATACTGATAACACTCGATCCTGGTGGTGTCTATGAAGTGCTTGGAGGAGTCATCGTAGATGCCTGTTATGATAAGCTTGTAGATCTTACAGTTGTGAATGGAATTCTGACACCTTCACCGGAAGTAGCACAAAGTTGGGAAATATCAGAAGACGGTAGAACTTACACATTTCACATTAGGAAAGGAATAAAGTTCACGACTGGCAGAGAATTAACGGCTGATGATGTTGTTTTTTCGCTTAAAAGACATTTGAAAATGGGGAAACCTTCTTCATGGATGCTACCAAGTTTGGGTATCAATAAGGAAAACATGGATGAAACCATTAAAAAGATCGATGATTACACAATTCAGTTGGTTTTCGGGAAACCGTATTCACCAAATATGATCCTTGGAATATTGACCTTCGATTTCACTGGTATTGTAGATAAACAAGAGGTTTTAAAACATGAACAGAACGGAGACCTTGGAGAGACCTGGTTGACTGATCATACTGCGGGATCAGGTCCATTTTATCTTGAAGATTGGGAAAGGAACGCTTATGTCATGTTGAAAGCGAACAAGAGCTATTGGGGTGAGAAACCAAAGTTGAACGCGGTTATATTCCGTGATGTTTCGGAGAGTACAACACAGAGATTACTTCTTGAAAAGGGAGATGTGGACGTCGCGTGGAATTTGCTACCCGAAAATATAGAGGAGTTGAAATCAAAAGAGAACGTAAAGATTGTGAGTTTTCCTGGACACGAAACGAGGTACGTAGCCATGAACTGTGGATGGGGACCATTTAAGAATCCTAAGGTTCGATTGGCGGTGAAATATGCGATAGATTATGATGGTTTGATAAAAGAGATTAAGAAAGGTTATGCAATCAAAGTACAGGGGTTCATAATGAAAGGGTACTTTGGGTTCGTCAATGAAACTCCTTTCAAACAGAACATTGAGAAAGCGAAAAAACTCCTTGCAGAAGCGGGATATCCAAATGGATTTGAAGTAGAGCTTTTGACGGGAACGGAATGGAAAGAAGATGCGGTTAAGATTCAATCAGACCTTGCAAAGATAGGGATAAAAGCGAATTTAGTGGTCATGCAGAGATCCCAAATGTATGCGAAATATAGGCAACAAGGTCACCAGATGGTTCTCGCAAGATGGGGATCCGATTATCCTGATCCGGATGCCCTTGCGAAACCATTTGCAGATTACACAACTAAAAGTCTTGCTTGGAGAAACATGTGGTACGATGATTATGCCTCGAGGTTGACTAAAAAGGCTGCATTTGAAAAAAATCCAGATAGACGTGCTCAAATGTACGAGGATTTAACCGATTATTGGTTCCTGAACGGTCCGTTCGCTATTTTATATCAAGTGGTGAGTTATTGGGCAATCAGAGATAATGTGAAGGGATTCGAAGAAGCCGCAGAGGGTTATTCACTGAGATTTGATTTCACGAAGATCTATAAAGAGTAATCGCAAATTCATCGATATTGAAGATCCCCGCAGTTATTCGCGGGGATTTTTTCATATGTGGATAGAAAGATCGCCTTCAAATGCACCTAAGAGTGTTTCTGTCAGGGTGGGATGTGGATGTATCGTTTCGGTGATTTGATGGGATGTCATTTTATACTTCACCGCTATAACACCTTCCATTATCATATCCGTCGCATTTGGCGAAACTATTGTTACACCCAATACTTCTTTTGTTTTTTTATCTTCTATAACCTTTGCGAATCCGGTTCTCTCTTCCATGGTTTTTGCTCTTCCATTTGCAGATACAGGAAACTTCCAGATATTGACTTTTTCTTTATCGACATCTCCTTCTCTCAGTCCAACGGATGCTATCTCTGGGTTTGAGAATATTACGGAAGGTACAGCACTGTAATCCATCTTTCTTTCATCATCTGCGATATTGTGGGCTGCAACTATCCCTTCAAACATTGCAACGTGTGCAAGCATTATCTCACCCTTTATATCGCCAACTGCAAATATGTTCTCGATATTCGTTCTCATATATTCATCGGTTATAACACCTTTTTCGACTTTTACACCAATGTTTTTTATGTCATCCGTTATGTTTGGTTTTCTTCCAAC
>DQYP01000066.1 GCA_011043375.1 Thermotogaceae bacterium
ACCCTCACCCGCAGCAGCGGCACCCGGGTCTGGGACGCGGACGGAAACGAGTACATCGACTGCCTCGCAGGAATCGCTGTCAATGTCTGCGGTCATCGCCCCCACGTTGACAATCACAAGAAGCGATGATGTTTAAGTGGTTCAAACACCTTTTAATAAAGCAATGAGCGAACTACTTCAGGGAGAACATAGAGAAAGATGGATTACCATCTCAAGCGATGAATATGAGAGGATGGAATCAACCATCGAAGTGCTCTCTGACAACGAACTTCTAAAACAGATCTATGAGAGCAGAGAAGATTACTGTCTTGGCAGATTCAAAAAGTTGTCCGAACTGATGGATGGTTAACGCCTTCACATCTCGTTCTTGTTTTGATTGGTGGATATCAATAAAGCGGCGGATATTCTTGCGGCGACATCGGAGGAATCCGATGAGAAGTGCGACAGAACCGAGAGGGTGCGAGGTGCGATTTTCGTTGATTCGTTGGCATGTGTGAGGCAGTGGTTTTATATGGAATTATTGTTATTTTAGTTTGTATGCAGAACTGGAAAGAAAAGGCGTCCGAATTGGGTCAATGGGAAATAAAGGGTGTGCCGATATTGTATCCTATCCTATTCATCACACTTCTGATACCGATTCTTTTTTGGAATGTTGAAAATATTCGTTGTTTCGATGATTTTACAATTGCCGATAACAGCGCCAGATATCTGCTTAGTGCACTCGTCCAGAGTCTGGCTGCAATCATCGCCATTGTTGTGACAATGACACTTGTTGCAGTTCAATTCACCGCTTCTGCATACTCGCCGCGGGTTATTGATATTTTCAAAAAAGATTGGGTTATGTGGCTGCTCTTGGTTTGGTATGGTTTATTGATATTTTTTGGACTTTTCGTTTTGGAGACGATAGGGGGTAAATACCAAAATTTAAGTCATTGGTCCGTTTCTCTTGAGTTTTGTGTTTTTCTTGCGTATTCGATGGGGGTTGCTGCTTTTGCAGGGTTGTTTTGGCATATCGGTAACGTGATCAATCTTTTAAAACCAGAAAATATTATAAATAGGTTATCAGAGTATATGACCAAAGAAAATATTTCAAAATATATCAAATCGCTGGACGAACATAAAGCAGGTCGGACACGACCAATAGAAGTGGATCCTGTTCAGCCAATCGAGGATATAATCTGTAGCTCACTAAGTAAGCACGATTTTACAACAATACGCAGTGGGATAAATGTAATAACAAATCGAGCAATTGATGTTATGGATCAAAACGAATATAAAATTTCAGAGTATTTTTGTGGTCATCTCGAACGAATCGGTAAATTGGCGGTGAATAGCGGGGATGATGAGTCTGCTGCAGAAGGCATTAAAAATTGGGGGGATGTTTTGAAAGAAATGGCAGGAGAAAAATATGATTTGATATCGCACATAGATATACTTGCTTTTAAATCGTTTGTGATGTCTGTTGCAAAAGAGGGGTTTATGCATGCAACATCTTGTGCCGCAGTATCGTTTGGGGAGATTACAAAAATCGTTATAAATACGGAAAAAGATTATTTAACTTTAACAAGTTCATTATGTGCTCTTGGCAAGCTTGGGATACTCGCTGCAGAAAAAAATTGGGACGGCGTGGTATTGGGAGTGCACGGATCTCTTTTACAGATTGGCACAGCTCTTACTGGCGGATCCATCCGCTATAAAAACGAATTGTGTCGTGAAACAGCATGTTATTGCGCACAGTTAGAGATTTTCTTAGAAAAAATAGATATGAAATGCACACCTTTAATCAAGCCAGAAGATCAAAAATCCTTTAACGAATTCAAGAAACTATGTGAGAACTTGAAAAATCAAGAACCAAAGTCTCAAAATAAAAACGAATTCTCGACACCGTCACCACAGTTCAACACATAACAAACTCATTTCAAAAGCATACAAAGAGCGATCTCTGGGGCGGTTTTGTATAAATTAACGCTATGTAATTACCCTGCTCGCAATTTTTGAAATAATCTCATGTGTTTCCGATTTTAAAACGGTTTAATAGTGGCGATATTCTTTTTGCATCCATGCAAATATAGCTAATAGTAAGATAAATATAGCTTTTAAAAATGCGGATTCTGCCATCCCCATCATGGCGATGCGTGTTTCCAACCCTGGTGATAGTGTATCCATCGTATCTCCCACGATATACGCGTGTAGGAAAAAACCCAGTGCTTGCAGCAAGAATTGAAATTCCCAAGAGTATTTGCCATTGTTTCAGACATACAAGTACAACAAGAAATAACACCGGTAGCAATGTTCGAACCAATATCTCTGTTTGTGGATTCATGTGCTCATATAACTGACCAATAGCATTCCATTTCAACTTTTTGGTCTACAGCAATAAACAAAATTAAGACGACGAGGCTGTTTATGAAACAGCACAGTTCACTCTAACTCGATATACGGTATAACTACATGATCTCTTTCGATTTTCTCAAAAATTCTTCTGGTATAGGGGGCAGTTTTCAAAACATCGCTAT
>DQYP01000218.1 GCA_011043375.1 Thermotogaceae bacterium
CCATGTCTCATCATAAGTTACATTTCTTCATATCAAGATACCCTATTATTCTGGGGAAACTGAAGTATAATTTCTCCAGGGAAAGGGAAATGTTTTTTCATGGTTCTGTATCCCCTTTTCAAGTGATGTGTTTCTTTTATTTCACCGGGATACAGGTCTTTTTTCATTTTTACAGCATTTATTGTACATTACCAGTTTGAGGGCTGGTAAATTTTGGATATTTATGAAAATGCGGTCTCTTTTATTTATAGAAATGGATTGGGAATACGTGAAGTTTGCCATAGCAAATTTGGGCGTAGCCAAAGGCGAAGATATATATACTTGTTATACGCCGTTGGCTCAATCACACTTTTCACCAAATGTTTCTTCGATCCATCTTTTGATTTCATCTCTTACCCTTTGGAATTCAGCTACTATTTCATTTTCATTTCCTTTAAATTCAGAAGGGTCTTTGAAGCTCTTATGAAGGTATGTTTTACCGCCAGGAAAAAATGGGCAAGCTTCTTTGGCATTATCGCATACCGTAACTACATAATCAAATTCTTTTCCACGAAATTCTTCAGCACTTTTTGAGCGGTGATTGGAAATATCTATGCCGATCTCAGACATTACTTTTATAGCATAAGGATTAACTTTCGTTGGTTGAGTTCCGGCGCTATATGCTTCATAGCGATCACCATATAATGTTCGAAGAATACCCTCTGCCATTTGAGATCGAGCAGAGTTGTGTGTACAGATAAACAGGACTTTCTTCTTCATTTAACAACCACTCCCCTTGTACCAATTCTCATTCCATACTGTGGTAAATCTAAACAGCATTCTTTAAATAAATAATACTTTTACAAATCGAAACAAGCAAGGGCATTGCTGGAACCTCAATCAATAACCGACTACTGTCGCTAACGCTGCTCTAGATTCCAATCCGAAAAGCATAGTTGCTGTTGCAATTGCTACCTCAAAATTATTTGATGCACCAATCATTGCAAAAGGGGCAGCATCATGACGGGAGAGTTTGAGCAACCTTGCCAAAACAAAATTAAAAAGGATAGTTCATTATGACCTCTTCCTTAAAAGAGAACAAAAGTACCAATGTGGCAAGAAGAGCAGATATGCTAATCGGTGTGAGACGATGCAAAAACTTTGTATTAAACCAGTCTATTCCTTTGGACTTGATAACCCACTTTTGTGAAAAGTATCCAGCAACCAATGGTAAAGCTACATAGATCGTTACCGAAAATATTATTGTCTACCAGGTATAGGAGTCGCATTTACACCAAGTAAAAATTTTCCAAGAGGTGCATAAAGTACAAGCATTGTTAGAGATTTTATGGCAACCATGACCAAAGTAAGTCCATTATTGAAAGAGAACCTCCGGTCCTGTGTTTATCTTTCCAAAACTGAGGAGTATCACAATCGGTAATGTTGCCAACGTAACATAGAGAATCGTGAAGATGTACCTTCTCACTTCTTACTCGAGAAACTTTTCCAGTACATGTTTCAACAAATGATCGAAGTTGTTCAGTATTTCTTGAAATAGATTCCTTCCCTTCCCAGTGAGGGCTATTTCTGCGGTTTCTTATACCTTCAAGATTGTTCTCTCATTACCAGTTTCTTTGACCGCTTTGGTGTTCCACCACTTTTAAAGCTGACAGTGAGATCTGTACTCTGGCCGTCAAAGTTTATCTAACTTGTTTCAACTATTTGAACTAGTCCAATCAAAGAACCAGTTTGTTGTTTTATCGCCACATTCATGATCTCTGTAAAAAGTTGTGAATAGCAAAACAGCCAAACCTGTTGTGAAAAGATTTAAATAATCCTTGAGAACCCATAAAGCATTGAGCATTTTATAAAATAAACAATTGAGATATCCTCGAAAAAGGACAGATGATGATGCTCAACAGGAAGAGAACGTGGGAAGATAAGTGTGAGTGAGAAGTACATACAGCAATTCAAGGCATATCTGATAACATCCAGGTATGACATTCATCCACAGCAGATTAAAGTTTGGAAGAAAAAATCTCTTGAAAACATGTGTTTGTTTTTGAGAAAAAAGGCCTGACAAAAAGATAAAGCAATTGAAGGTAGAAAAGAATTTTTAGGAGGTGATAAGTATGGCATTTAAAGTACTGTTCTTAGCCCATGCCCCTGATGCAGAGCCGGAGAAACATAAATGTGTCGTCAAAACATCCAAGTACTATAAACTCTTTGTAGTAGTGGTCAAAAATCAGAAGCAAGCAATTGAAGTATGCAAAAAGGCTGTCACAGAGGAAGGCGTTCAATCAATTCTTCTTTGTCCAGGATTCACACATGAAGATGTTGCGGAGATATCAAAGGCGGTTGGTGAAAATGTCGGGGTTTTTGTAGCCAGAGGAGATGGTCCGAGTAACAGAGTTTCAATGGAAGCGATGAGAAATGAAGGCTGGTTTTCAGAAAAAGGGAGAGAATAAAATTTTCTGCTTTATTGCTTTTTCAAGCTTAGGATAAAGAATGTAAAAATTGAGCTTGGG
>DQYP01000147.1 GCA_011043375.1 Thermotogaceae bacterium
GCCAGCATCCGGGAAATCCATTACCCTTTAATTGCACAGCAAACAGTTAAAGGGGGTTAGAAAGGAGTTATACTACTCCCCTGAAGAATTTAGCGAAAAAGCAACAGTTATCATGCCCCAAACACATCACAAAGAAATAGGCAAAAGAGAAAACAAGCAAGAAATTCGAAAGACACCAATACGAGACAGACTCCAATTTCAATAAAACAAAAACACGTTTACTGCAATAGCCCCTTTTCTTTTTCTTACTATTCATTAATCAACAACCTGGACGCTGCAGCGCCGGAACGAATAACCGATCTTCCAGATCACTGGATAGTTGTTGATACTGTTGACCATTACTGATTTTTGAGACACATATACCTCGGGTGCTATTTTTATTTTTCCAAATGCTGGATTTTTATCTTGCCAAAAATAACTAGGTTTCCGTGCCTTTTTAATGATCTATCTTTTTCTCTTAATTTCTAAGTGCATAGTTCGGATTTAGGATTATTATAAAATGTTGATAAACTAGTAGAAGGAAAGGTTGAGGTTATTCTTAAAAACAGGAAAGTCTTCGAGCACGAAAGATCTGTTGAAAATAGCTAACAAGATCCTGGAGGTAAAGGCAGAATGCTTGAACAAACCATCATATCTCTTCTAGAAAGAAATTTTCAAAGCATAGTTAAAAATGTAAATTTTGAAAACGAAAAACATTTTAAGAAGGAATTGATTATGTTCTTGGAACTCAATCTTCCTGCTAACATAACAATAAAAAGCGAGGTAAGAACAAAATTCGGTGTCGTGGATATTTTAGTAGATGGAAATTACATATTGGAACTAAAATATGCTGACAACAAAAATACTTTAGATAGAGGAATTTCTGAGGTAATAAGGTATAAAAAATTTAGAAGAACTGTAATTGTAGTGCTTTTGGATGTGAGAGTTCTGGATAGAAATATTATTACCCGGTATCGCGATTATTATAAGGAAGTTGGTGCTGAAGTAATTATTATACGCGCAAAAGGGCAAAGAAAAAGAGGGAAATCAATAACTTCTCATATAAGAAACTTGATGATAGATAGAAAACTTATCACAATAGAAGAAATGCTAAGAAACCATAAAAGTGAAAGAAAATCATTATATGTAGCACTTTCACGTCTTCAAAAGAAGGGCCGAGTTGAAAGGATTGAAAAAGGTAAATATATGATAATTCCCCTTGGTGCAGAGAAGGGAAAATATACATTAAATGAGTTTGTTATTGGCTCCTTGCTTGTAAAACCTTATACAATAGCATACTGGAGTGCTCTTCATTACTATGGATTGACGGAACAGATCCCAAATACAGTATTTATCCAGACTACCACAAGGAAGAAAAATCAAATAATAGAAATCTTCGGAGTCAGATACAAGATAGTAAAGATAAAAGAAACCAAGTTTTTTGGGATAAAGAAAACATGGATTGAAGAAACACAGATTAATATCACCGATAAAGAGAAAACCATTGTTGATTGTTTAGATAAACCACAATATTGCGGTGGTATTGTAGAAGTGGCTAAAGCTCTCAAAAATGGAAATTTCGATAAAAATAAATTGATTACGTATGTGAAAGAGTTTGGAAACTCAGGAGTAATCCGAAGACTTGGGTATTTGTGTGATTTATTGCAAATCGATATTTCTCTTCCAAGAATTGACACAAGAAGCTACCTCTTTCTTGATCCTACAATGCCCCATAAAGGTTCAAAAAGCGCTAAGTGGAGATTGATCGTTAATCTAGACGAGAAAGTGTTAGGTGAACTGGAATGATTTTACAGAGTGAGATTAGAGAAAAAGCAAGAAAATACGGAGTTCCCGTTTCAACCATTGAAAGAGATTATGTTCAGAATTGGTTGTTGAAGTTTCTTTCGTCAATAGATATGGTCTTAAAAGGAGGAACAGGCATTAGGAAGGTATACATTGGCGAGTACAGGTTTTCCGACGACCTTGATTTTACTCTGCTGTCAGAAATTAGCGGGAGAAAACTTAAGGTAATGGTCAAAAGCTCTGTTGAAATGGTAATGGAAGAAAGCGGAATAAGTTTCAATGATGATATTAGATTTAAGGAAAATGAGAATGGTTTTGAAATGAACGTATATTTTCAAGTCATGCAAAGGGGCAATAATATAACAAAAATAAAAATAGATATAACTAAACTTGAAAATGAGAAGCTGCTACTGCCTATAAATACAAAAGCTATAATTCATCCCTATTCCGATGCTCTGGAATCCAAAGTAAGAATATACTCCCTTGAAGAAATTATGGCAGAAAAGATGAGAAGCCTTTTTGAGAGGACAAGGCCAAGAGATTTGTATGATGTTTGGTATCTATGGAATAGAGTTGATAGAAGAAAAGTTTTGAGCATTTTTCCCCAAAAATGCAAGTCTAAAAATGTGATAATTGATATTAAAAATTTCGAAAGTAGAAAAGGCGACTTTATGAGTGCCTGGGAAAGCTCTTTAGGTCATCAACTAAAGCAACTGCCA